>CAZDFE010000043.1:6067-8099 GCA_964504755.1 uncultured Candidatus Peribacteria bacterium | reverse complement strand
CAAGCTTCGTATTTCCTGTATTAGGAGGAGAAACCTTTATATCATAGTGTTCCCATGGGCGGATACACTGCCCCATCGGGGCTGACCAGACGTATCCTGCGGAACCAATACAACCATGTACATCACGATCTCCTCCAACCATGGGAAGCGTTGTCGCAAATGAAGAAAGCGGAGCACACACCGCAAGCAATACAGTAGCAAGGAGGAAATACGATTTCATAGGAAAAATGTTATGAGATAGAAGCATCGTATCTCCTTTGACGAAAAATCAATAGGAAAGTGACGAAAAAGAATGGACGAAAGAAGTTTAATTTTATCGTAATGGGATATATCTACTTATTACCCCCCTTCTTTCTCTTGAAGCTCATGAATATCGACTCGTCCATCGAGCGAGAACGGAACAAGGACACATCGGGCAGTTTCGATATGAGAAATAGTGAGGTCGAGATGGGGATTTGAGAGAAAAGACATGGAATTTTATATTTCAAAAGTTTCGAATTCATCATTTTCTATTGCATATTCAGCCTTTCTGATGAGTGGATTCACATCGAAGTCAGAGCGAATATTGAACCCTTCTTTTGATTCTTTTTTATAGAGTGCAAGAGGTATATAGTTATAGGAACTCTTGGCAACGAGAAGCCTTACTCGCTTCCCATCAAGATGTCCCTTGAGAATCATATAAGTAGCATATTCCTCTATCTGGAAAAGATTGGTATCCAGTCACTGTGAGTGTTTTCGTATCAACAAAAAATCTCATCGAGAATCCGATGAGAAAATCCTCCGAGATACTTGCGGAATGCACGAGTGACTATAATCATTTCTTTTTGATCGTTTCAAAGAGTGATTTCATGGATGCCTCAGCCTGTGGTGTCGAGAAAGAACTCCGAATCATCTCATCGAACGCATCCTCATCAACATATATATCCATAATCTGAGGATTATTCACATACGTTTTCATGAACACGTTGAAAACATAATCCATCGAGAGTCCACTGGATTGAACTTTTTCTTTGAACTTGGATTTGAGCTTTGAATCTGTACGGAAGAGAACTTGTGAGGTCATAGCAAAACAAAAATGATATATAGAGAGAGTATATATCATTTTGATATCATTGCAAATTATTTCGACTCGATATGGACAGTATTGAGATCGAGATGAGGATTGAGGAGAAGGAAGGACATATTAATATTTCTCAAAATGAAAGAAATTGATTCTTGGACTTTCGTAGTCATCATCACCATCTATATCAACTCAGCTATGATTATATATTAAAGTGAGAATGTAACCATTCTCTTTATAATAACTAACTAAATCAGAAGAACAATAAAACCAAATATTATTTCTAGAGAAGTCTTCTTCTTCCATTACTTCAAGACCATAGTCTTCATCATAAATAGTACTAACTTCTTTTACTGGAAAAATATCACACACCTTTATCATGAAATTTCTAGGAAGAAATTTATTTTTATCCAAAAACTCTTGTGAATAGGCAAGTATTTTATTATCTATAAGATTGGCATATAGCTTGATTTTTTGTTGATATGCTCGTTCTTTCTCCAGAACTAACTCTTTTTTCTTATTATGTTCAACTTCATCTATTATAGATACTAAAAAATAATTAACTCATGTTAATCTATCTATAAAATCATCTCACCAAACTGCTTCGTAAGTTTCTGGATCGTGTCATATTACATTTGTAATGAGATGATTAGCAGTAGACTGTAGGTAGTCATAATGCAATAGAATACCGATTTCTCTTAAGTCATTAATTATACTATTACCATTATTTACCCAGAAGTCACTTTGTGAAAAATTATCCTCTAAGTCATCAAAATATTCCTCTTGCCATTCATTGTTAGAAAATATATCCTGTGGTTTTAATGAAACATCGTAAAAATAATTTACATGAATCATGTGCTAGAGTTCATTTTATTATAGACGGCTTCTCTGAATCAGATTATCAAGCAGCCATAAAAACTCTTAAGGAAAATAAGATATTGGCTTCTCAACGAAAATAGGAAAATCCCACAC
>CAZDFE010000043.1:0-6057 GCA_964504755.1 uncultured Candidatus Peribacteria bacterium | reverse complement strand
TATATCCTGTGGTTTTAATGAAACATCGAAAAAATACTTTACAGGAATCCTAAAAGGAAATCATTGTTCTGGATTCTCACGAATAAATTGAAGTATTTTTTCATAAATCACATCCACTAATAACTTAGTATTTTTATCATCTAGTTCAGTAAGTTTAGATTTTAACATAGTTTCAGATTATTAAATCCTCTCCTTCCCTCCTATATAATTCCTCAGCACTTTCGAAAAGAAGGATAGAGAAAGTATAGAGAAAATGTTGATTTTTCCAAGAAAATGATATACTACCTGTGTCATATCGACTTCGATAAACCTGCCGTTCACTACAGTTGCAAGATACTGCACAGGCAGGTTTTTTCTATACATGAGGATAGAGACTGAGGAGTTCCCATCGGGAACCCCTTTTTTCTGTTCAGAAATCCTTGAATATCATAGTATAAAATCGACTTTTGAGGATGATAAGTTTTTCATCTTGTTCTGTGGTCTCATAGTGTTTCGTGAGATAGTCGAGAAACTCGACTAGTCGTACTCGCCTGATCACATCAGAATCACTATATTTTGTCTCACTTCCATTAATCCCATATTTCCTCTGAAAAACACGAAAAAATACTCGTTTTCCATTTTTGAGGGTGAGAAATGGGTGTCCACTTTTTGATTTTGGAAAGTCCTCGATAATTTCGAGGACGATTTTCCGAGCTTGTTCTATATTTGATAACTTTGTTGTCATACCGTGTTAAATCGAACTATATTCTCTCTTTCCCTCCCATAAACGGCCTAAGTACCTCTGGAATAGTCACAGTCATATCCTCATTCTGATAGTTTTCCATGATGGCAATAAGACAACGAGAAAATGCTATTACAGTACCATTAAGCGTATGAACATAATCAAGATCTCCAGATTCTGTACGATATCGGATACCGAGTCGTCGTGACTGAAATGATCCAACATTTGAACAACTTGTAACTTCTCGATACTGATCTTGTGCTGGCATCCATGCCTCGAGGTCGTACTTTTTCATAGCAGGATTACCAAGATCACCACTACATACATTGAGCTTATGATATGGGATACCAAGTGAACTCCAGATATACTCTTCGAGCTCTACCATGTCATTATGAATCTTTTGTGAGTCTTCAGGCTTACAAAAACATACCATCTCAATCTTATCAAACTGATGTCCGCGAAGGATTCCTTTCATATCTTTTCCATACGTTCCAGCTTCTCTACGAAAACATGCAGAATATCCAACATACTTAACAGCATTCTCTACATCTATAACTTCTCCACCATGATAACTGGTAAGTGGAACCTCTGAAGTACCGATAAGGAATAAGTCATCTTCTCCTGGATTCACTGAATATATCTGTGATCTATCTGCAGGAAAGAATCCAGTTCCATACATAGCAGGTTCACGAACAAGGTATGGTGGAATTACTGGCATGAATCCCTTTTTTACCATTTCGTTCATCACATAGTTCATGATGGCAAATTGAAGAAGATCAAGATCTCCCTTGAGATACCAGAAACGAGCACCAGAGACTTCTGCACCTTTTTCAATATCAATCCACCCGCGTGCTTCACCGATTTCATAATGAGCTTTGATTGGAAAGTCAAAAACCCTCGGTGTTCCAACGGTTTTCTCAACAACATTTCCTGAATCATCTGGACCAACTGCTGCCGTAGGATCAAGAAAATTTGGTAAGCTTGCGAGCATGAGCCCGTAATCTTCTTCTGTCTTTGAAAAAGTTTCTTCAAGCATTTGGATTTTTTCTTTCAGAGACTTTGCCTCCTCCAGAAGTACTGGTTCAGGTTTTCATTTTCCCATCTGAGATGAGAGTTCATTCCGACGAGCTCGTAAAAGATCTAGTTCTTGTTGTTGTCTTACTCGACTCGCATCAACTTGTATAATTGTATCAAGATCTATTTTTAGATTACGTTTTGTGATGCTATCGCGGATAAGCCCTGGATTGGTACGAAGTATTTTTATATCGATCATAGAAAAAATATTTAGGAAAATAGATTCACTCTCGAGAAAAGCGTGAATATAACGTTGCCAGTATAGAAAAATGATGGGGAATTTCAATGTTTTTCCGAAAAAGAAGGTTTCTTCGGGAAGAAATATGACTCAAAGAGAAAAAATACGGTTGTAAAGTAAAAAGATTTTAGTTTTTGGTACCTTATTTGGATCGCTGGATGCTTTCTGATAGGATACCTATATGACCTTTCTTGCCCACACCATCACGCTCTATGAGCTCGCTGCATGGATTTCAGCGGTTCTTATTTTTGCCTCATCGTTTCGATACATTCACTCGATTGTGATCGGAAAGACCAAGCCAAATGTTGTCTGATGGCTCCTCTATCAAATTGCCACTATTTGTGTTCTTCTCACGAGTTATGAACTCGGATCATTCAGTACCATCGTTGCCTCATTCGCGTACGCGATCAGTCAACTCGTGATTATCGTACTTGCATTTCACTACGGATATGCGAAAATGAATCGTATCGAATGAATCTATTTTGGTATCTCGATGCTTTCATTGATTTTCTGGATCATGTTCACACATGCGAAGGACCTCGTAGGAGCTACACATATCGCACCAGAAACTATTTCCGTGATTGTTCTTACAACGAATACTCTCATTGACCTTATGGGAGCGGTAGCAATTTTCACGAAACTCTATCTCCAGCCCGAAACAGAAGATCGTCTCGCCTGGTTTCTCGCACTTATTTCTGGAATATTCAGCCTGATTGCTGTGACACAGTATACATTCCATGACCTCATCTATCCACTCTATCTCGTATTCTCGAATCTTGCTATCTGGCTGCTTACCTTCCGCAAACGTCCTCGCTTCCGCTTCTCAAAACTCTTTCATCTGATACAAAAAATATCTGGAAGAGAATGGCGTAATTAACTCAATCCCTATGTATAAACCCTTCTCTATCATACTCATTTTTTTCACCAGTTTTCTCATCAGTTGTAGCAATTCGACGAACACCATATCATCGAAACAATGATTCCAAATCGAGTATCCCACATCGTGGAATGCAGGCGCTGATACCAGTCATGGGATATCATTCATCGATCCTGAGACAAAAGGCATTATCGTTGCCTCGAAAAATACCATCGTCGATGCGAGTAAATCTTCGAATGAAGCAATTATTTCGCTCTATAAAGAACAAAAATGAAATCTCCTCGGATCAGGAGATGTGCCATTCGGCGGAAATCCAGGAGGATATGTCGAATTCGAAAACACCTATGGAACAAATCAATTCTATCATAAGGATGCTTGGAGTGTCGATGGGGGAAGTCTGTATACTATCGCCTGCACGGTAAATAATACTCATAAAGATACGGTAAAAAAAGTATGCGATAATATGATCGCCTCATTCAAAATTTCAAAGCTCTAAAAAGTTCCTCCCTACTGAAAAAAAGTAGGGTTTTATTTTTTTGTTTTTTCATCATTTCTCTATAGAATCATCCTGAATCTCATCCAATAGACAACTATGCATCCGAAACAAGCTGGCGTATGGGGAATATTTGTCGGAATCCTTGGCATTATTGTCCTCAGTCCATTTATTTTTCCAGGCGCATATGCCGTAGATAAGCATATTATAGCCATATTCTTTTGTTTCGAAGCGCCACTCCTATTTTTATACCACCTACTCTTTCCGATCAATCCTACAGAAGATATTCCTGATTTTCTGACACTCGGGGAATCCATTCTCTTTTTGATGAGTCCTATATGTACCGTTGGACTTTTCTATAGCATTGGATATCTGTTGGCTCGGTTCTATACATTTATCACGAAAAAATAATGTCCCTCTATACCAAATATCGACCTCGAGACTGGGATTCGGTCATCGGTCAATCCTACACCACCACTATTCTCCGAAATGCGCTGAAGTCTGATCGTGTCAATCATGCCTATCTCTTTCATGGCGCGCGTGGAACGGGGAAAACTTCGAGCGCACGAATACTCGCGAAAGGCGTCAACTGTACCAATCTCCAGGATGGAAATCCTTGTCATAGGTGCGAGCATTGTCAGGCGTTCGATAATGGAACGATGCTCGACTGTATCGAGATCGACGCAGCGAGCAATACGGGCGTGGATAATATCCGCGAGTTGATCGAGAAGGCACGGTTCGAGCCGAATCAAGGCAAGTTCAAAATCTATATCATCGATGAAGTACATATGCTCTCGACGGGCGCATTTAACGCCCTTCTGAAAACCCTCGAAGAACCACCAGAACACGTGAAGTTTATCCTCGCGACCACCGAGATCGAGAAAGTACCAGAAACCATCCGATCCCGTACGCTCCGGTTCGACTTCCGAAAAATTACACTCGATGATATCATCGCACGACTCCAATTCGTCTGTGCATCTGAGAATATCCATGCCGAAGCCGAAGCTCTGAAACTCATTGCCCGAGTCGCGCGTGGTGGACTACGTGACGCCCTCACTCTCCTCGAACAAAACACGATCGACCAAGAAGTGCGTACCGAGCACGTTCGTTATACACTCGCGCTCGTCGATGATGCGGTGATCGATCAGATTACCCGCGCCCTCGTGGAAAAAGATGTTACAGAGATTCTCTCGATCATCGAAACCCTCTCAGAAGGCCATATCGACGCCCGTGGACTCCTCGAACAACTCCTCTATCGCCTTCGTGATGCTATGCGCGAACATCTCGACGATGGGCTCTTTCCGATATATCAGGAAATTCTCGGGATTATCCGCGATGGACATGCTCGAGTACGTTCGATTCCTGATGGAATGCTCCTGATCGAACTCACCCTCCTTCAGGCCGTGAAACGAGCAGAAATATCTGCATCGAAACAACAGAATCAAACATCTACTCCATCGCCAACTCCAAAACCCGCTGAAAGCACAAAAAAAGAAGCGACTCCACAAGCCATCATTCCATCAAAACCAGAACCCCCTATTTCTCATGAATCCCTTATCAATACTCCATCAATAACCCAGCCTAAGAAACCAGAAACACTCGTGCCACCAGAGTCACCAGCGAAAAAAAATTTTTCCTATCCCGTGCTCATCAATCATCTCAAAAGCATCCAACCCGCGCTCACGGTCGACCTGAAAACCGCACGATTCCAGCTCGATGATACGGTGCTCACCCTTATTTTCTCGAAAAAGTGGAACTACGATCGAGTCAATCTTCCGAAAACAAAAAATATCCTCACCGAAGCACTCGAAGTTCTCTTCGGAAATAACTATAACATCGAATGTCGACTCCAAGAATCAGGTCACGGAAACCTCGCCCATGCGGTTGATGAAGTATTCTAGAACATTCTATTTATTTTCTTTCTGATTATGCCGTACCTTCGATCATTTCTTTCTATCATTTTTTCCCAAATTTTCTGGAAAAAACTCCTCGCTTTCACGAGTATATTTCTCATTGGCTGGACGCTCTCAGACTTTCTCGCGCTTTTTTTTATTACCTTTATCTGTGCGTATATTTTTCTCGAGTTTGGAACCACGATTGCTCAGAAAGTTCATGACTGGGGAATCCGAGGGAAGCGTGACCGCAAGCATCGAATTGCTGAAAAATATGCTACTACCAATGCGGTGGTAAGTATTCTCTATATTCTTTTTATTTCTGCGGTTGTATTCGTATTTATCAGCATTGTTCCAAAAATCGGAAAAGATATCACTGATTTTGTTCGATGAGCCCCTGCCATGGCCAAACAGGCACAAGAATTTATTAGCAGTATCGAGGCCAGTATTGGGGTTAATATGGGACTTACCGAAACGGTTTCTGGGATGATTAATCCGAAAAATATAGAATCAATCGGGCAATTCGCACTGACGCACATCACGAATGGAGGTATTATCCTCATGAAATTCCTGATCGGACTCGTCCTTTCGTATATTTTTATTATCGAACGATCGAAGATAGCAGAATTCCTCAATCGCATGAAGCATGGGAATTTCTCGTTTTTCTATGATGAATATGCGATCATCGCGAAGCGAATCGGTAGTGGATTCGGACTGATCTTTAAGGCACAATCGATCATCGCTCTCACAAATGCAATCCTT
>CAZDFE010000042.1:0-8209 GCA_964504755.1 uncultured Candidatus Peribacteria bacterium | reverse complement strand
ATCCTGATGCTTATGGCATGAGTCATACGATTCTGGCTTTCGTATTTCTCCATGCAACCGAAGGAGAAGCGAATCTGATACTCGCGAAGTATGGCTGCACGAAATCGAATACCGCCAAACTCGATTCGAGTGGATCGAGCCTCATCGGATATGGAGATATGATCGAGCGTGGCTATAGTCATAAAGGTTCGCCTGACAACCGAAAAATCCCGCATATTATCGGATTTTATGATGCGATGAGAGGATAGGCCTCATTATTTCAGGCCAAGAAATTCTTTCATTCAAGAAGTTAAACCTGAATATCATTCATCTTTCATTCTCTCATGAACAATTGTCTGATTGACTCATTCCCCGACAATATATCCATACGTTCGAGCAAACTGATCCCCAGCTATCACTATCCTTTCCATAAACAAGGCCTGATTCCCTTCATATTCTCAGGAAGTAAGTACGATAAAAATCCCAGAGTTGATTTTATCATCAAATAAATGTCTCAATAATTTCTCGAGAGAGTATTTATTTTTTTGATCTACAGTTAATCGAGTAAGTATATCAGAAATCCCTTCATCTACTCTTATTTGTGGATGAACAAGCATTTCTTCTAAAGATTTCTCTTCCTCAAGAGCACGGTTCACTTCTCATGAAAATCCTCATACTGCTTGACGAGATCAGTTTCATAACGTCCTTTCTACATATGCGAATTTTTTTCGTTCTAGATCACTCATACATATCGTAAGTTACTTTGCACGAGGATATAAGATATTTATTCCGTATTGTGATTGATTTATTCATACCACATCAGGAAATAATCGAGTTTCACATTCTGCAACTGGAACGCCTAATCGCCTCAAGCAATCATCTACTGCTTTCTGTACTTGACTAGCTAGTTCTGGCCAATGCTGATTTAAATCATTAGGAAGTCCTATAACAAACTCTCGTAATAACTTTGGAGCTTGAATTGTTGGTATTATTTTTGGCAAATCATCTATTCACGGACTTACTCAGAATAAACCATCCCCATACACCGACATAGAATCACTCATATATATGAAAATAGAAATATATCGTTATATTAAACTATATTTTTATTTGTCAACTACTTTCTTCCGAAAAACCATTGTATTTCTTATTTTTCTCCTATACTCAGAACCATACCCCATGGTATGGTAAATAAAAAACTATGCAAACAATCCAAGTCCAGAACATCAAGTGTGGTGGCTGTAAAAATACCATCACGAAAGCACTCGAGAACCTCGGAGCCACTGATATAACCATAGATATCGCTACAGGAACTATCCAGTACGAGTACGCTGGAAATCGAGTCGATATTTCAGACAAACTCCTCTCACTCGGCTATCCAGAAGTCGGATCAGACGAAACTGGAAAAATCCTCATAAAGGCTCAGAGCTATCTCTCCTGTGCGATCGGGAAACTCCACTCATAATATTTTTCTCATGACCCATCACCGAAAAGAAATCCTCACCAGCCTCAGGAAAGCCCGCTGAACCCTCGAAAAAGTGGTCGAGATGACCGAGAATGGAACGTATTGTGCCGACATTGCCCATCAGATCAATGCGACGATCGGACTCATGAAGAGTGCAAATCGCGAGCTCATGCGCGACCACCTCCAGTGTTGTGGTCGAGAAAAACTCTCTTCTCCTGATACTCGTGTGGTCGATGGTTTCATCGATGAGCTCATACGAACCTGGGACGTTGCTACTCGAAAATAATACCGCCCCATGAAACAACTTTTTTCTTCCATCCTCATTTTCAGTCTCGGATTTCTCCCGTATATGCCCCTCATGCATGCGGAAGAGTCTTCCTTCGTTATGCACGAGCACCATGAGAAATCAGAGCGATCCTGCGATGAAAGCACTACTACACCAGCACATAATATGCAGGGTTGTATCGATGCCGTGCATGACATACTCGAGAGTCGAATAGTCTCATTTTTCGAAGTTTCACACACGATCGTTCCTGTGTTTCCCTACTGGAAAGATCACCATTCTCTAGAAAAATCGAATTCAGAAAATCGATACACGCACTCCCAAGATCCACCCTCATTCACGAGTCACTCACTCGTCGGCATCGTAAAACTGACCACATAAGATACATGTTTTCTTTTTCTTATCTTATATTTTCACTTTCCTTACTATGCCAATGACACACTATATGGAACTCCTCGCGACAAATCAGCCTTGGAATCTGATCCTCTTTATGGCGATTCCCGTGATTCTCGCAGAAACCGTCGCAATCACCGAACTCTCACTCTTGATTACTGGAAATCGCACGGGAAAAGTTGCACTTCTCAGTAAAATCGTGGGAATTACAGGTGGTATCTACTTTCTCGGTGTATTTTTCTATCTTCTGTTTACTGCGGTGATTCCTCTCACGACTTCTGGTAGTTGGCGTGGAATGGCCGATGTGATTGCGGTCGGATTCTACCTCCTCGGAGTCATTCCACTCGTCGGAATCGCACTCGTCGATCTCGGGGTTCTCGGTGGAACGGATGCAAAAAAATCTATGACACTCCATGCGACTTTCGTCGGAATATTTCTCGTCGTTGCTCATATCGCGATGATATTCGGGATGCTCGACCCGACACTCCTGAGTGGGGGAAATCAGGAAGTGAATCCTATGATGCACATGACACACTAACCATATCACCCCTTCTCCTAAATAAAATCCCAGAAATATATTTCTGGGATTTTATTGGTTTATGCGAGCATTCCAATCAGCTCATCTTTGAGAACGAGTTTTTCTTTCTTGAGGGTTTCGAGTTCGAGATCACTCATCATATAACCCGCAATATTACTTTCCGCTCGACCGATTTCGATGTCGAGACCTTCGTATTCTCGAAGGAGTTTCGCGAAGTGAGGATTGGATTTTTTCAGAGCGTGGATCTGCTCCTGAAGTTCTGGATGATCCTGGAGAAATGGGTGATGATCGAATAGCATAGAGAATAATTAAGAAAAATAAGCGGAGAAATTATAGCCTATTTTTCGAACAAACGCAAAAGGAAAATCTCGAAAAAACCAAAGAAAATGAAAGGAGAAAAATAATTTGCAAAATTTATATTTTATATTACAGTAAAAATATTAATTTTTAATTAAGATTTATGAGTGAATGTCGTACTAATCTTGATACAAGAGTGGATGAACTAAAAAATACAACTCGAAGTATGCATTCAAGTTATTTTGAATATCGAAATACTCCTGGCATGGAATTTTCTGAAAATATTACTGATAGTTCTTTGAGGGAGAAATATGCACAAGATCAATCACTCAGAAATATTGTCAGTGGAATTGCCGAAGGGAAAATTTCTGCTATTACCGAGCTTATAACATGGATGAATGAGGAAGATTCGAGCAAACGAGAAGAGGATATAAGAACCTTAGCCATGTATGAGAAAAAAAGTTTCTTCGAATATCTCGGAAATCTCTATGGAGTGACTCTAACAAGAAATACTCCTATAAAACTATGAATCGAGTGATCAACAATATCTTTCGCTGAAGCATGGTTTGGGGAACTCGAAGCGGGCATTCGAAAAGCGACCTACCAATCCATCCAGGAATGTAAGCTGTAACTAGTTCCCAACATTCATCTCATTCCAGAATTTCTTTCGAAATGCATCGAATTGTCCTGCGAGAATTGCCTCGCGGGATTTTTTTGCGATATTAATGAGATATTCGATGTTGTGCATCGAGACGAGTTGGCCGGCGAGCATTTCCTCTGCCTGAAACAGGTGTCGGAGATACCCGAGCGAATAACTCCGAGAAACACTGGTGGCGAGTTCTGGATGCACGGGGATTCCACTATTTTCGAGCGCATATTTCGCGTTCGTGATCTTACAGTTTCCATACATCGAAAAGGCGACACCGTGACGAGCGAGACGAGTCGGGAGCACACAATCGAAAATATCGATTCCCCGAGCCACTCCTTCGACGATATCCTCAGGCGTTCCGACTCCCATGAGGTAGTGTGGCTTTTCGACGGGAAGTATCGGTGCGAGCACATCGAGCGTACGATACATATCTTCCTTGCTCTCCCCGACCGAGAGTCCGCCGATCGCGATTCCTGGCGTATCGAGCTCAGAAATATACTGACACGATGCCGTACGAAGGTCGTCATACACTACCCCTTGAATAATTGGGAACAGTGCCTGAAACGGAAGGCCTTGCCCCTTTCTCTTATGCTGGAGCATTTTCCAGTGTTCAACACAGCGAGTCGCCCATCGATGCGTCCGATCCATCGCCTGTTTCGCATATTCATGACTCGAATCTCATGCAGCACATTCATCGAACGCCATGACGATATCCGCACCCAGGGCTTCTTCGATTTCCATCACGCTTTCTGGAGTGAAAAAATGTTTCGAACCGTCACGATGGGAACGAAAATGAACTCCTTCTTCCGTGATTTTTACGAGAGATTTTTCACTGGAATTCGGATTTTTAGAAAAATTTTTCTTCTCCATCTGAGAACCAAGCGAAAATACCTGAAACCCTCCCGAATCAGTCAAAATCGGAATATCCACCTGCATAAAACTATGAAGTCCACCAAAATGCCGAACCGTCTCATGACCGGGCTGGAGGTAGAGGTGATAGGTATTCGAAAGCATGATTTCCGCACCCGTCTCATAGACCATTTCACGAGTGAGTCACTTCACCGCAGCCTGCGTTCCCACTGGCATAAACATCGGTGTATGGATGAGTCCATGTGGTGTCTGGATCACTCCCGCACGAGCAAAGCCATCGATCGCATCGATCGTAAACGAAAAAGTATTCGGCATAAAAAAATCCGTATCAAAATAATGATGCGGATTATAGGGAAAAATGGGGAAAAAGCGAAAAAATACTACATACGACTCAGAAGAACCATAGGACGAATATTTCCCGCATCATCGAGTATTCCTCGTTCGCGCAGAGAAGTGATCATAAAATCCTTTTCTGGATTTGATTCTTGCGCGAGATGGTGTTGCATTTCCGAAAGTGAGTGGTTCGGACGAAGAAACTCAGAAGAAATATTTTTATTTCATTGGTTGAACTTCTCCTTTCCATCCGAAGCAATCATAAAGAGTTCACCCAACATCAGACGTATCAAATGTTCATTCAAAGTTACATCGATGCCTGACGCAGCATACTTTTTTTGCACCTTCTGACAAAAGAGATCGAACGCACTGTCCCCCATCTTTAGAAGTCTCCGTGCGAGTGGGGTCTGCATACAAGACTGAATGAGTTCAATATTTTCTGTAAATTTTACTTCAGGAAAACGTAGAACACTTCCCCCTACGTTCACGAATACCTCATTATCGGTTCGATAGATATATCCTGATTCTTGAGTCCCATTTTCTCCTGGAACTGAGATAGTGATACGCGTATCACTCGGAATCTCGGAAATATCGAGTTCTCCAGCACTATACGAAGAAAAATCTATCGAAGTTACCAGAGATTCTTGTGGCATATTCACTGGATCCATGGGAGCAATTTCTGCTTCTGCAAGCTTCATGGCATCCTTCATTTCTTGAGCATGCAGAGCCTCTTCGAGCTCATGTCCATATTCCTCTTTTGATTTTGCATAATTATCCCAGAGTTCATCGGCTTCACCTTCTTCGGTGGCTGATGACATACCCGCATCCACTACCATTTCTCACTTGGGAGAAATGGTATCTATATCAATATCTCATACAGCCTCAGGTTTTCGATACCCTATATCAAAAACTCATTTTCTCGTTCCAAAGCCCATTCTCCAGGATCGGATTTGTTCTTTTTTTTGATCTTTTGTGAGGGTCTCATTATCGATCAGGGCTCGAATTTGCACCGAATACTGACGTATAAATTCTCCTGCGAGAGCAATTGCTTGTTCATGGATCGCCTGTATTCTTTCAGGAGAAATAGGCGGATCTTCTTGATTTTTGAGTGAATCTTCAAAATGCGCGATAGATTTTTCATAGATTTTCGAATACAACTGGGAAAATCTATCATCCACACGTTCACGACTGATTTCTGTTGGATTTTTTAGTTCTCATGACTCAGGCAGAATTGGTGGCCAAAGAGCATCTTTTTTATCTGGAACTAATTTCTTGGCTCATGGTATATCCGTTCATAATCATGCCATTCCCTTAGGAACACTAAAAGAACGACGGTCTCATCATAAATTTCAGGCAGGAGGAATTCTTGATTGTTCCACACCAGAAGAAAAACTCTCGATATTCCATCGCACGAAGTTTCATCGAGATGTAGTTATCGCTTTAGTATACATATTTCCTCGAGTCTATCAGAAATTTTTGTTTTAGGCAAAAATCGATATACTCTTCGCATTCTCATTTTTTCCTATGAATCCCGCACTGACACATATTCATGATACCCTCAGACAACTTCGATCCGACCTCGAAAAAAACATCATCGGGCAAACCACACTCCTCGATCAGCTCCTCATCACCCTCTTTGCGGGCGGTCATGCGCTCATCGAAGGAGTTCCAGGTCTCGGAAAAACCAAAATGATAAAAACTCTCGCATCCATCCTCGGATACGATTGCAAGCGTATTTCATTCACACCCGACCTTCTCCCATCAGACCTCACAGGAAACGAGATATATCGACCGAAAGAAGCGAAATTCGAAATACGAAAAGGGCCCATTTTTACGAGTATTCTCCTCGCCGATGAGATCAATCGTACGCCACCGAAAGTGCAATCCGCGCTTCTCGAAGCCATGGAAGAACGTCAGGTCACCATCGGAAATGAGACACTCGAACTTCCGAAACCATTTTTCGTGATCGCGACACAAAATCCCCTCGAACATGAGGGAACCTATCCCCTTCCCGAAGCAGAGCTCGATCGATTTCTTATGAAGATTATTATCGAGTATCCGAGTGCTCAGGACGAGAAAAAAATCATCGAACAGTCGAGTCATCTCAGGAATTCAAGTATCGAAACAAGTACAAAAATCACTCCCGAAGAACTCATCGAGATGCAATCCTACATCGCCGAAAATATACGTATCGATCCAAAAATCTATGACTATATTTCTGCTCTGCTCGAAGCGACTCGAAATCGAAATACTCAAAGTCAAAATCCAGAACTCGAATACGGCGCTTCGACTCGCGGTGGCATCGCTCTCATTCGATGTGCCCGTATCGCCGCCCTCCTCGATGGACGTGACTTCGTGATGCCCGAAGATATCAAGTCGCTCGTTCTCCCCATCCTTCGTCATCGCATCGGACTCACGTATGAAGCGCTCGCTGATGGAAAAACAGCAGATACTATCCTCGTTCGGATTCTCGAAAGTGTGAAAGTATTGTAATATTCAAAAAGTTTTACGTTAACATTCCTAGTCACTTCTCGGCTTCATTTTTTGCTACTCGATGCTCCTTTTCTCATAATTGAGCTGCCGAATTCGCTTTTACGTAATCAAGCCTTACTCACTCCACTGCTTTCATTTTCGATTTTTCGAGAGATTCTCCAAATTGCTTCATTTTTTCAGCAAAATCAGAATTTTTTGTTTCAGACTGTTTTTCCGCTTGTTGACGTCCTGCTCATGTTGCAGCAGCACCACTCGCCGTACCAGAAAAAGCATCTACCTCAGCCTTCAAGGAAGCAATCGCCTGGAGTTTTTCTCTTGGATCTTTTATGGATTGGAGTTCTACAAGGAGTTCCTTTCTTTGTGATTCAAACTGATCCTTCTGTGGACCATTCGGTACCTTATCGAGCTCTTTTCCCGTATACGCATGGAAGGCATGATCGATACTTTCGGAATTCATTTTCCCATCCGTTCATTTCTGATCGGAAATCCCTTCGAGTTCCTTCTGTATAACCTTCATTCCTTTTTGTTCTTTCGAAATATCAGGAGACCGATTCGATGAAGTAGAAAAATCAAACACCTGATCCGGAGTCTTTCCATCGAGAGATTCTCATTTTTTTTCAGGATTTTCTGGATTTTGTACCATAGGAGAAATGAATTACTTTCCCTGATTCTACCACACTCTCAGCTCTGTTGTCAAAAAATGATTGCATTTTCGAGCATTTCCATATGATACCAGAACACTCTCTATTTCTTCATTTTTCCACCATGTTCGAACATCTAGCGACAGATTTTGCCGCGCTTGGCACTTCCGCAGGACTTTTTGCGCTTCTGAATATCATCCTGATCGACCTCGTCATGAGTGGGGATAATGCGATCCTGATCGGAATGGCTACCAAGAAACTTCAGGGA
>CAZDFE010000041.1:7164-8220 GCA_964504755.1 uncultured Candidatus Peribacteria bacterium | reverse complement strand
GAGAAGCACGAAAAAAGGCTATTTTCTGGGGAGTAATGGGAGCGACTATTTTACGAATTATCTTCTCACTGGGAGTCGTATTTCTCCTCCAGGTTCCAGGACTGGAATTCCTCGGAGCCATTCTCCTCCTCTATGTTGTCTGGAAGTTCTACCGAGAGATTCGTGCACACGAACATCACGAAGAACATGGGAATGCGGGAGATAATTTCTGGGCTGCAGTGAAAATGATCGTTATTGCAGATGTTGCTATGTCGCTCGACAATGTTCTCGCAGTCGCGGGCGCGAGCCATGGAAATGTCGTGAATCTCGGAATTGGTCTCATCATCTCGATCATTCTCATGGTAGTAGCTTCTGGATGGATCGCAAAGATGCTCGAGAAATACCCAAGTATTCAATGGATTGGACTCTTCGTTATCCTCTTTACCGCACTCGAAATGCTCGAGAAATGACTCGGAAAAGCGGTCACGACGGATACCGTATTTGGAATTCCAGAATCGAGTATTTTTACATTTCTGCTCGTATTTGTGATTGGTGGATTCGCGATTCTTCAGGCAAAATATCTCAAAACAGATCACTCCGCTTTTGCCGAATGGGCTGGTGCGAATGGACGAACACTGATGGTTACTATTTTTCTCCTTCTTATCGGAATCGTGAATTTCGGTGGAAAAATCAGCGAATTCATGAATACCCATCATGGATATAAATATGGCTTCATCATGATCTGTGTTCTTGGAATTCTCGAAATCCTGCGACTAAACAAGGATCAGGAAAAACACTCCTTTATTAGTCGACTCCTCGGACGATAACCAAAAAATTCCCCAAATCAAATATTGGGGAATTTTTTATAAGGAAGCTATTGCTTCAATTGCTTGAGAAGCTGTGTAAGTTTTTCGACTGCTTGGGTGCGCGTAGCATCAGGAATATTTTTGTTCGCTTGGATTTTTGTGATATGCGCTTCTATCTTTTTTACGAGATCGAGTTTCTTCTCTGGAGAAAGATTTACGAGTCCACTCTGGGTTCGAGCAACGACTGTATCCACTTCGCGTAGAAGTGCAT
>CAZDFE010000041.1:0-7154 GCA_964504755.1 uncultured Candidatus Peribacteria bacterium | reverse complement strand
CTTGAGCCGCAACGGCAGCATGCCGAAGTGATTCGCTTCGTAGAGCTTCATGCGATCTTCAGCGAGTGAACCCGTTGCATTCTTGTACTTGAGTTCGAGTTTTGCTTTCTGGAGGTTTTCGAGCTTCTGACGTTCGAGTGCTTTCTGTGCGAGTGTTTTTCCAGAAAGTGACTGGATCATGTCTTTTTGCTCTTTTCGTACATCCTTGAGTGTGCTTCGATCCGTACCAGTCAGAGAACGAACGGCATCACGGATTTCTCCACTATGAGCACGAACCAAGGTACGAACTTCTCCAGAAGCGACGGGACGATTTTTCATAGAGGGTTTTACTTCGAGCGAACGGGCACTCATCGTGAGAGCCGTGAGGGCGAGTACAGAACCGATAATGAGAGCGGGAATCATTACTTTTTGTGACATATGTGTATGGGTATAAAAATAAAAAGCATGGCAAGTATACCACACTTTTTATACGAATCAATACAAATTATTATTTTGTCAATATTTCTACTTCATCGCTTCAGCTACCACTTCAGCCACCTGTTTATCGAGCGGATTCGGGAGAACATGATCCTCATCAGGATTTTCGATATAGTTCGCGAGAGCAAGTGCGGCTGCCATTTTCATTTCTTCCGTGATGGATTTTTTTCGGTATTTCAACACCCCCTTAAAAATTCCAGGAAATGCGAGTACATTATTAATCTGATTCGGGAAGTCACTTCGACCTGTTCCGATGATACGCGCACCTGCCGCTTTCGCCTCATTGGGCATGATCTCAGGCGTCGGATTCGCCAGGGCAAAAATAATCGGATCCTTCGCCATGGTATGAACCATATCCGCCGTCAGCGCTCCCGCCACCGAAACCCCGACGAACACATCTCGTCCGATCACCGCATCAGCGAGTCCTCCACGAACACACGACTGACTCTCAGGATCGAGGAGACACGCCGTATTCGTAATATCAGAAATCATTTCTTTCACGGGATTCATACCATTCGGACGCCCCTTATAGATTGTTCCACTGGTGTCGACCATGACCACATCCTTCACTCCATAGGCAAGGAGAAGTTTCGTAATCGCCACACCCGCAGCACCGACTCCATTCACCACCACTCGGATTTCTTCTTTCTTTTTTCCTGTGATTTTCAGAGAATTAATCAATGCAGCGAGAGTAACGATCGCGGTTCCATGCTGATCGTCGTGCATCACAGGAATATCGAGTTCCGCCTTGAGTCGTTCTTCGATCTCGAAACATCGTGGTGCCGAAATATCTTCGAGATTAATCCCACCGAAGGTATCGGCAATATTTTTTACGGTTTTGATAAATTCCTCCACATCCTGCGTTCCGACAATAATCGGAAAGGCATCCACTCCAGCAAATTCCTTAAATAATACACACTTCCCTTCCATGACTGGCATACTCGCCTTATGTCCGAGATTCCCGATTCCGAGAATCGCTGAACCATCAGAAATCACCGCGACCGTCCGAGATTTCAGAGTATAGTCATACATTTTTTCTGGGTCTTTCGCAATCTCGCGACACGGTTCCGCCACACCTGGTGAATACGCCCAAGAGAGATCATCTCGCGTTTCGAGTGGAACGATCGACTCCATTCGGAGTTTTCCGTGGTATTTTTTATGCATTTCGAGAGATTTCTGATAGTAGTCCATAGATAGTATGTAGAAAATAAAGTAACGTGAGAATTGTAGATTTTTTCGCGAAAAAGGCAAATCAAAATGAGAATAAATCTCATAAAGAAAAATAATTTGTATTTATAGGATAAATCATACAATAAGCAAAAAATTATGCAAAGACTGATTCGTCATCAGGAAGCTCGCTCCATGACGGAATGGGAAAGAAAGTTTCTCCTCAATCCACATGGAATGAGTATTGATCCTGAATCATCCATTCTCATTACGCAAGCACAACTCCTCTCGAAGAAATTTCCTGAGTTCATAGGAACGCTCGCTTCTATCGTATCCAGAGATGTATTGGAACTCATCCAAGAAGTACTCGCAAGGCATGAAGGGAAAATACGAGTCCGACATAATCAACCTCGCATATGAGCTCCCTCTGCAGAACTCACAATAAAATTCAAGGATACCTCTCGGAAAAATATTCGCGGGAAAAAAAGGGATGAAGTGAATTTTCCTATTGATCCAAATAGAGGACTTCAAGCAATCGATACTATCATTAGGATTAATGAACATATTAGTGCTATTATAAAACGTCGTTATAGCTTTCCTGGATCAAATGACTTTACATTCGATATCGATAGTTTTGAGGGGATGAATGCGGGAATATTTCTCGGAGAAGTAGAAACACCTAAAAACTGGAAATGATTAGAGCTTCCCTATTATTTTCTCGACGAGATAGATAGCAATTGTACATGGTCAGATCATCTCAAAAATACATGACTCCAGGAAAACCCATTTCACCACTGGAGCTCAGAAGATCAACGATCCTATATCAACATGATACAATATCAAACACTTGCTAAGAAAAACTTTGTCATCGCTCAATAACTACCCTACCATCTTCCTCTTCAGATCAGAATCTCCTCACTCGCGGATAGAGTAGATACACCCGCAATAATTCTGCCGGAAAATATCGTGTTCGCGTGTATATGCCACCGACTGTTCGAATCCACCCCGCTTTCGAAATGGAATATCGAGAAATTCGATCCCATACTGTTTCGCATATTTATGCCCCATGATGAAGAGTTTTTCGAGGTCTTTTTTCGGACTTGTATTCAGGCTCGAGGTATAATATGGGATTTTGAGTCGGCTCGCGAGTTTCGCTGCCACATACATCCGCATGTCATAGCAGTTCGTACACTTTTCTCCCTTCTCGGGTGTATGCTCGAGTCCGCGAATCCGCGAGAAAAAATGCTGTACATCATACGCACCCTTGATATACGGAATGTTCTCGATCTCACAGACCTTCACGAACGCTTCATAACGCGCATCATACTCACTCTTGGGCTGGATATTCGGATCATACCAGAAGCAGATCACCTCATATTCATCGCGCAAATGGAGGATCGGCATCGTCACATCGGGACCACAGCACACGTGCACGAGGATTTTTAGCTTTTTCTCGAGCTTCGGTCGATACAGACGTTCATGAAGAATATACTGCGAAATCTGCTTCGAAAGACCAGGAATGATGAATTTCGGATTCTCAGAAAAGAGTGCCTGCAGACTCGTATACTCGGGAATACGAGCCCGAAGCATCGTCGAAGAAATATCGGGAATATGCGCATCGGTGAGGATTTCGAATTGCTCTATTTTCTGAAGATGCTGAGTATCACATGCCCCATTGTCACCCTCTTGGACAACACGTGGGAAAAACAGTTTTCGGATTTTTGTAGCAGCATATCCTTCCTCATCCCATGTTAGCATCGACGCTATCACATCGGTACCAAATACATGGATACACTCAGCTCCATAGTGTTCGGACACATACCTATCAACATCACGAGTGATCATTTCTCATTTCCAATGCTCTATAAAAAATCGATCCACCACCACTCGGGGATCATGTATTTCCTCCACAAAAATATCAAGCATCGCTAAACGATGAACATCAGAAACGGCATACTGTTTATCACTCCGTTCACTCGATGGAATAATAATGATTTTTTCTGGATTCTTTTTTGCTAGGAGTGTCTTGATAATCGCGGTATGTCCGACGTGCGGAGGATCGAATGCTCCACCAAAAATATAAATCATAATCCGTATTGTATGGAGATTCGAAAAAAGCAAAATATTTCGCTAGAAATTGCTTTTTTGAGTCATTTGAATCATAATTATAACAGATAATTCAATATGATTCTTTTATGGACGAAACTCCTTTGATTTACATACCTAATACAAGACTCAAAGAAATTGATGAAAATCTGGACACAGATAGATTCGCACTTAAATCACGTCAATACGCAGAAAAACTACTTTTATGAGAGAAGGTCTATTTTTCAGATATCGTTACACAATTTGCTGGACTGAGTCAACTTATCTACGAATCCGAGTGATACTGTTTCGGGGAAGATGATGGAACTTTGACTCCACTCAATCCAAAACAGATCATTCGTCTCGAATATGCTATTCTCAGTATTCTCAAAAGTATTATCGCAGAAATCAGAAGACAAAATCCAGAACTCCCCTTCAAGTTACAAAGAAGTTACGATGCGAATGAGGGATGTGAGATACTACAACTCATAGAAAATGAGCACATTTCTCAAGAAACAAGAGAAAACGTATTCTCAATACTCGAATGACACACTCAATACCTCGAAGACAAATCTATAAAATCCCCATAATCTTCAGTTCCGCATCCGAAAAACGGTAGTAGCGTGCAGGGCGTTTCGAGTTCTCGGTATCATATTCATTCGTTTCGAGAATCACGCCGAGCGAGAGGATTTTCTTTCGGAAATTTCGTTTATCGAAGGGCTTATCGAAGATAATCTCATACACTTCTTGGAGTTCACGGAGGGTGAATTGCTCGGGGAGAATACTTTTTACCACATTCGTATATTCCATCTTCCACTTCAGACGTTGGTAGGCATACTGGATGATATCCGCATGATCGTAGGCCACGGTTTCTTTCGAGATATTTTTATACGGCATGAGGGAAACCTTCGTGAGGTCGATATGCGAGAGAAATTCGCGAGTGCCAACGAGCGTGTAGTACGAACATGAGATCACATCTCCACGATCGTCGCGTCCATGCGCCGAGAAGGTATAGAGCTGTTCCTTATAGACATTTGAGATATTCGTATCACGCATGAGGATACGATCGGCCGCTTCATCGAGTGTTTCTCCTCGTCCGATAATCCCACCTGGAAGCGTGAGTTTCCCTTGCGCCCATTCGTTGCGCCCAGGAACCAGTACGACACAGAGCTGATCCTTATAGAGCGTAAAGAGTACAATATCTACTGCCAGAACGGGGATAGACAGACTGAAGATATCGTCAGTATAGGTCGGATGAAGGGTGGACATGTAAAGTGTAGATAATTACACTTATTGTAGAGGAATTTTCATGAAACGCAACTCAGAAATATCGCACTAAAATCTGCCTCGCATATACCTTCCGATGAGTGCATCCATTTTTGGATTCAGGAGTTGCCCCTGAGCGATCCGAGCATCGAGAAATACATCTAGCATCGTTATCGGAACCTGGTTCACTCGAATCATCTCATCAGCGCTTCGATCAGGACCTTCGGGAATTGGCACACAATCGAGCGCGAGGAAAGAATGCACGAGTTCCGTCGACGTTCCCCCCGAAGAAGCGTAGGTTGGCATCCGAAGGAGACGTTCGGTTCGATACCCGATTTCCTCACGAAGCGCGCGGATAGCGGCACTTTCTGGACTATCTCATTCCTGATCGAGAGTTTCCGCAGGAATCTCGAGCTCCCAGTCCATCAGTGGATAACGAAACTGATCGAGAAAAATCATTTCTCCCGATCGAGTAATCGGAAGCACCACGACCGCATCTCGTTTTCTGAGAACTTCCCACTCTGCGGTCAGTCCTGTGTCCACCGCCTTTCGGGTCTGAAGTACGATTTCGAGAAATTTCCCAGCTCCTGAAAGCCTGGATTCATGTTCGATCGTATAGGGAATATGTGTTGGTTTTTCGAGAAAATATAGTGGTGTCATATACTATGAATCTATGAATAAATGTTTCTCGAGGAGGAAATCTGCCACCTTCTCCGAAACCATCGATCGAAGTCTGTCGGAATCGGTTCAGTCTATGAGGATTTTTCGGACTTCAGCACGCACTTCCGTACTCGAGAATCCACGAGAAGCAAAAACAATTTCGTCATAGTTCGAGATATTCGCACGGTCGAGAGCATATCCAGGACGTGAGAGAAATATTTTCGGAAGCGCGTGGGCAACATATCCCGATGGATCCCAGGAGAGCATATGAGGTGCCACATCCGCCCCGAATACCTGTGGAATCTCACGATCATAGCACGCTCGTAGATACTCCGCCTGCGCGAGCGTCGTCGAAGGAATACGATCTTCGAGGAGTACTGGATCGATCATAACACGATCCTTATATCACACGGTCGCGAGCTGAAGCATCTCCATGCGATCCGCGGAACTCACACCACGGTATCACTTATCCTCACGAAAGCCTGTCGGGATAATGAGCACTCTTTCGGCGACGGTTTCGAGGAGCTTTCCGAGAACTCACTCAGGAGAAATATGATCGAGATGTGGTGGATTGAAGGCACCACCATATGCCACGAGTGTATGTTTCATGATGAGAATAGATATAAAGAATATTGCAAGAAAAAAAGTTGACTTCTGCGGTTTCTGGATATAATTTTCGCGTTAAATCCGATGATCGAAATTGTTTTGATTTGTCGGGTTGCAAAAATTTTTTTGGGAGAATAAAATGTACACCATAGGTATATTGTTTTTGGTATTTTTTTTCTTTCTGGGGTGGTCCGCCTCGGGAAGCTTCAAGGGAGGATTGATTGCAGTAATATTAGCAGCAATCCCACTGGGATGGCTTTGGTGGGTCATCCTACCAAAGCTGTAATCCCCTTTTTTCGCCCCACTTCGGGGCTTTTTTTATATGTTTTTCTGCATACGATTATTCCCCTGTAGGAATCTGAAATACTGGTGGCATTTGCATTTTGTGTGCATTCTGATAGTGACGAGTGAGGTATATATCCATGACTTCTCGAGCGCGTCCTGAGAACTGACTTTGTGCCCATTCGACACTCGAGCGAGCATCTGTATCGGCTAGATTTTCGGCACGTATGTCTATAAACTCAGCATGTTGTTGCATCGCCCACTCGAGCTCATCATACGTCGCACCGATCTGATCCTCATCGGTCGCACCATCCACATGGAGTCCATCCGTCGGAATCGCTTCTGTGAGTTCTAGAAGTATGCCCATCTGCCTTCCGAGAGCACGAACCTCGGACTTATAGAGCTCCCCGATCGGACTCACATCTACTCCCCCATCGCCGTATTTCGTGAAAAATCCGATACCATAATCCTCCACCCGATTCCCCGTACCCGCTACCAATAATCCGAATGTTCCTGCCATCGCGTACAGTGCCACCATTCGCAGACGAGAACGAGTATTTGCGAGTGCGAGCTTCGTATCTCCTGCTCATTCGAGTGTATCTGAAACACTC
>CAZDFE010000040.1:0-8270 GCA_964504755.1 uncultured Candidatus Peribacteria bacterium | reverse complement strand
GCGTACGAAACGCCCGCCAAAACCGCAAATGCGATGCTCATTTTGAGCTCGAAAAAATGTGTCCATATCTGCATTTTGCGCTTCAGTCAGGAAGTGATACCATGCTCCAGAAAATGAATCGAAAACATACCTATGCCGATTTTAAGGCGCAACTTGAGTACTTACGCACACGTGATCCTCTGTTTTCTATTTCGACGGATATTATCGTCGGATTTCCTGGGGAAACGGAAGAGGAATTTCAGGCAACAGCGGACGCGATGCGTGAGTGTCAGTTCGATTTTGCATTTATCGCACGATATTCTTCTCGATCAGGAACGGTGGCAACGGATCGATATGAATATGATATTTCTCCCGTCGAAAAGGCACGTCGTTGGACGATCCTGAACGATATCCTCAGAGAGACCGTTCGAGCTCGGAACCAGCTCATGATCGGCCGTGAAGAAGAAATACTCATTTCTGGTAAAGGAAAGGATGAAACCTGGGTAGGACGAACGAGAAACTGGAAAGAAGTATTTCTCGAAAAGTGAGCCATGAATCATGAATCATGAGTTATAAAGGTTGGGGATGTGGTGAATGTGAAAATTACCGAAGGGGATGGATGGGTGTTGAAGGGGGAAATGGTATAGTATTTGGTTTTCTGGGAATAGTTGATACAATGCTTATGAAATCTTAATTTTTTCTATGGAATTCCTCAAATTCATACTTCCGCTCATTGCGTGATATGTAACGATTCTTCTGGGTGATTTTATCTGGCTCGGGTATGTGATGAAACAATTTACTATACGAGAATTTGGTTCGCTCGTGGTTGTAGAAAATGGCTCGATACGACTCAATCTCTTGGCTGGACTTATTGCCTGGGGAGTGATTGTGTTGTTGATCTATGTTTTTGTGATTCGCTCGGTGTATGCCCATTCGTATGTTTCTGCTCTTGGATACGGTGCACTGATGGGATTTCTCTCCTATGCGATGTACGATCTCACGAATCTCACCTTTCTGAAAAATTATTCACTCCCTTTTACTATAGTTGATATTGCATGGGGAACCTTTCTCTGTGCGCTTGTAGCGCTCGTCATGTATTCTGTACAGCGATATTTTTAGCATCATGATGGATATCTTCATTACGATTTTTACATGCTATGTTCTCTTATTTCTTCTCTCACTCTGGGTGCGTGATAATTCACTGGTAGATATTTTTTGGGGAGGAGGATTTATGATGATTGGTGTTTTGTCATTTCTGGATTCATCACGACAGTTGCCACAACTTATGACAACGGGACTCGTTTGTATCTGGTGAATCCGGATTATTACTCATATTTGACTGCGAAAATGGAAGGAGAAAAAAGAAGATGCTCGGTATACAAAATGGAGGGCAGAATGGGGAAATGGTGCATATTTCATGATTCGATCATTTCTCCAGGTCTATATGCTCCAGATGATCCTGATGTGTATCGTGGCAACACCGATACTTGTCGTGAATCTCTGACTCTGAAATAGCTATACTATGTTTTTGAACGCACAATGATTTGGGTGAATAGCTCTCATTTTCTGAATTAGTATAGCTCTTTCTGGGCTTCTCATCGAGACGATCGCAGACCGACAGTTGGCATGATTTATATCAGTAAAAAAACCGTGACAGATATTCATGGGATGACTCTATCGATATTCTCGTCATCCGAACTATTTTGGTGAAAGTATGTTCTGGCTCGGAATCAGTATAATTTCTCTTCCAGTAAGTCTATTTGGAATTATTGGTTGGATCACTATTACTTTTCTCCTCCTGTTTGTTTCCGGTGTGCCGCTTCAGGAAGCTCGATACATTGGACGTGTAGATTGGGAAGAGTATAAAAAAAGAACCAGCGTATTTGTTCCATGGTTTCCTAAAAAATAAAACTATGAAACTTATAATCCTTTCTCCGAATCTACATCTTGTATTTTCAGAAAAACAAAAAATCATTTTGCAATCAGAGTTTGATGTAGAGTATTTTACTCACCCAGCCTCACTCGATTCTCTTGAAATCCTTTGATCCATGGATGAAAAAATAATTGCCATTGATCCTGATTTCTGTGACTGGAAGATAACTCAGGAAAATCTCAAGAGAATGAAAAATGTGCAAGCAATATGCCTTCAAACTACAGCATTTCATTATATAGATATAGGATATCTCAAACACAAGAATATTCCCGTTACAAACTTGAGATGATTTTCTACAAATGCCGTTGCAGAGCAAGCTTTCGCAATGATTTTTTCTCTCGCAAGAAAAATTCCCATGGTCTTACGAGAAGGATGTATTGTGAACTTTGAAAGATATCGATGAATCGAACTTCGTTGAAGGAAATTATGAATTATCTGACTCTGAAAAATAGGTTCTCGCATTGCTGAAATAGGTTCATGAATTGGTATGGAAGTATATTATTGGTCTCAGAATTCTCGTAATGAACACTTTGAATATAGAGAACTTTTGGATTTGCTGAAGATTTCAGATGTTCTCGTCTGTGCTCTTGCAATAAATGAACAAACAAAAGGTATTTTTACAGATGAGATGATTCAAAATATGCAAACAAAAACTATTTTTGTTTCAATAGCTCATATTGATAATCAGAAATTCATAGCACTTACTGAAGAGTGAAAGATCGCTGGATATGCATGTGATGATAGAATATGAACATTATGAGATTTTTCCTGAAATATTCTTCCATGAGCAGAACTTGGTTGGTGTACTGATGAATGTTTTAGGAGAAATGGGGAACAATGGATTGAGGCTATTTTGGATGCAAAAGAAGGACGGTTTCCAAATCAAGTAAATTAATAGCTTTCTTAATTTTATATGAAATATATTCTCCTCCTCACATCTCTCATTGTTATTGGATTTACTTCACTTGTGAGTATTCCAGGTTCGCCATTTCTCATCAACGGCATGACACAAGCAGATATTTCGAATATGTTTCCATCGGCGATTACGCCCGCGGGAATTACTTTTTCGATCTGGTCTCTGATCTATCTTTCTTGGATTGTTGCTGGAATCTATGTTGCTTTCTTCGAAAAAAAGAAAACAGAGAAAAGAACTCTTATCGCATTTTCGTCTGCCATTCTTTTGACAGGATTTTGGCTCATTCCCTGGGGAAATCTCTGGATCGGAACGTCATTGATCGTGATGCTAGTGATTCTCGGAGTTCTGAAATATACGTTTCATCGTACCCGTCAGGCACATGTTCTCGTTAGAGGAAGCGTCGAACTGACACTCGGATGGATCAATATTGCCACGATCGCGAATGTAACCGTGTGGCTTCTTTCGATCGGATACACTGGAGGGGGAATTCCTGATAGGTACTGGGCTATTGGGATTCTCGGGATTGCAATGATCCTCACGATGTGGTATCAGCTGAAGTATCGGGCATACCTGATTTCTCTCGTATTTATCTGGGCGATGTTCGGGGAATGGCTCGCGCAACCTGCGATAGAACAACGGTTGGCTGTGATTGTTTATGCGAGTGTGATTGGATTCATGATGTTGATCACATTTCTCAAAAAGAAATAGAGAAATTGCTTTTTTTCACTTTTTCTCTAAAATCCCACCATTCTATTTCTCTAATTTCACATCATTATGGATTTCAAACAAGCACAAGAGCTTATGAAGCTCCAACAACAGGCACAAAAGATTCAGGAAGAACTCTCGAATACTCACATCGAAGCGGAAGTCGATGGTGTCGTCGTGACGATCGATGGTCAACTTAAGGTCGTTTCTACTGTCATCGAGGATGCTTCTATCCTGAAGGATCAGGCAAAGCTCGAAAAAGCTATCACGGATGCGATCAATAAGGGAATGAAAAAGGCTCAAGAAATTGCCGCGGATCGTATGCGCGGGGTTATGGGGCAGATGGGACTCAATATTCCTGGAATGTAATCGAAAATACCGAAAAACTTCGAACTTCATTGTCAGAAAAATGATTTCTTAGTCATTTACCAAAAGGTAAACTCCTATCAAAATAATTTTTCTTCCTCGAATTTCTTGTTTTTGAGTATTTTCGGGCGTGTGTCATTGCGAGGTACGAAGCAATCCAGTTTTAAAATCCATTTGCTTACTATGTCTAATCCAAAAATCAAATTCGAAACCAATTTTGGTTATATTATTCTCGAACTCTTTCCTCAGTCAGCACCCAAGGCAGTCGAAAATTTCCTAGGACTCACGAAACAAGGATACTATGATGGAATTATTTTTCATCGGGTAATTCGTGATTTTATGATCCAGTGAGGCGATCCGACGGGAACGGGTCGCGGGGGAAAAAGTCTCTGGTTTCGACCGTTCGAAGATGAGTTCGACCGTGAACTTACTCATAAACGGTGTGTACTCTCGATGGCAAATGCGGGTCGAAATACGAATGGTTCTCAGTTTTTTATCGTGACAACGGATGAGGAATATATCCATAAGCTCGATGGAGTTCATACGATATTTGGTCAAGTGATTACTGGAATGGAAGTGCTAGATGAGATCGAACGACTTCCGACGGATAGTCATGACCGACCAAAAATCGAAGCTAAAATCGAAAAGGCTACAGTAGTGGAATAGTTTTCTTATAATTCCAATAAAATCCCTTGGTATTCTGGGGATTTTTTGTATGATCGACATATATGTATACTCGTTCACTTTTCATCTTTCGTCAGGATCTCAGACTTCAGGATAATACTGCATTACTCGAGGCAATGCGTACATCGAATCAAGTATTTCCAATTTTTATTCATGATACTCGCGCGATCGAGGATTTCTGAGTGGATGATCCCCGTTTTGGATTTATCCGTGAAGTACTCGAATTAGTCGATCAAGAACTCCAGAAATATGGGGGAAGAGTGACCGTATATCGATGAAATCCTGAAATTATTATTCCAGAGCTTATCGAGCAGTATAAAATTGACGCCGTGTTTCTGAATACGAGCTATTCGCCACGATGAAAGAATCGTGACGAATCGATCATGACATATTGTGATCGATCGGGCGTAGAGTTCCATTCGTATCAGGATTTTCTTCTCGTGGAACCACAGGAAGTCGAACAGAGAAAGGTATTTACTCCATTTTCACTCCTCTGGAAAAAATTTCTCGTGAGTCATCCTGAGCGACTGGCTATCCAGTGATTCGATGGATATAGCGTTCAGTGGTTTGTTCCAGAAGATCGAAACGAAATATCAGAAATACTATCCGTTCCATATCATCCGTATTGGAAGCTCTCACTGGGTTGAGAGCGTATGGAGTGAGATTTTTCTCACTATGATGATCTCCGAAATCTTCCCGCGATCGATGGGTCAACACGACTTTCCCCGTATATACGGTTTGGGGTATATTCGATCCGAGAAATATATGCGAAAATAGCAGACAATCCGACTCTTTTATCCGAGATTATTTGGCGGGAATTCTGGTACCATATCGCGTATTATTTTCCATTTACCTATCAGCTGGAATTCCAGGAACGTCGTCGATCGATCGTCTGGAATCAGGATGAGAATAGTTATGAGTGGGAGCGGTTCATCGCATGAAAAACGGGCTATCCGCTCGTGGATGCCGCGATCCGACAGCTCATCGAAACCAACTGGATGCATAATCGTCTCCGGATGGTGGTGGCATCATTTCTCACGAAAAATCTTGGTATCGACTGGCGAATGGGAGAAAAGTGGTTCAAGAAATATTTGATCGATTATGATGGGGCTGTGAATTTCGGAAATTGGCAGTGGAGTGCTTCGGTTGGAGCTGATCCGAAACCAGTTCGGATTTTTAACCCACTACTTCAGTCAGAAAAATTCGATCCAGAAGCAAAATTCATAAAAAAATATATCCCTGAACTCCAGAATATTGATCCAAAAAAAATACATACATTAGAACTCCATGGGGTATACCATACTCCGATCGTCGACCAGAAAGAAAGTGCTCGTCTCGCACGGGAACGCTATCGGGGAAATTAGCATTTCCCCTTTTTTGGTTTCGAGGGAGGAGTGAGTGATAGGGTGAGCAGTGCCATTCTCATGAGTTCTTCTCGATTTTCGAGCCAGTCAGCATTTGCTGGAGCGGTATTCCGACTTCCTGAATAGGCTTTTGTTTCTGTGTCTTCGAAATATGCTCGAGTTTCTGGAAAGGTTTTGAAGAATAGGGTATTGTCACATGCGAGGGCAAACATGCGATCTCATGAGTAGATACCATATTCTCCGAACATCGCTTTCGCATGGAGATCAGGGATATCTGAGAGGAGTTCGAGGAAGTAGGAGAGAGTATCTCTAGATGTAGCCATACTTAGAAAGTAATAATAATTTCTTCTCCTCTATTTCCAATTTCTTGTGTCGATGAGAGGTATCTACGTGCGGAAGCTGGGTTTAATACTATTTCTCCTTCTCCGATATTTCCAAGAGTCGCTTCCTCATTTTCTATCATTATCAATAAATCTTTTGCGGGTATCTTGAATATTCCAACCATTTTATATGATGCAGTCTTTTTAAACGATTCTTCCCAGTTCGACAATCCAGAAGTTGGTAGTCCTCAACCTCCCCCATGATGAATCGATGTATTTAGAAGTTCATCCAAACTTGAAACATCTTGCCATCATTTTCAGAGATGCTCCTCATTATCAGCAACTCGAGTTAAAATGACATTCCCCACATCATCCATATGTAATAAATTATCATCAGATCAAAAGCTTCAATGCGCGAGTCATATCTCTGGTACTGCTGGGTGTTTTCCATTTGCGGCTTTATTCGAGAGGATGCCTATAAGCATGAGTACAATTCGTGGGTTTTTGAGATCGAAATCTTCAAAATGTATCGTATCAATACTGAGTTTTGCTACCCTAGCTTCAGTCATTCCGGTAGTAGTCCTTGTGCCTGAGTATTGTGGATATCTTCCTACTCCAGGGATTTCAGCTAGATATTCAGACATAATTTAATTTGTATAGAAGGACTTGATTCTATCATATTTAGTAACAAAATACAAAAGCATATATAAAAGAGGTATGTGGATTGATTTTTAGCGTCGTGTTCCTATTTCCGATTACAATACAATTTCGATCATTTCACAATCATTCCAAGAGATAATGTTCATAGTTTTTTAGGATAGAAATTATTCTTCCTCACATACGAATCCATCGTGTTGGAGTTCGATCATGTGACGATACTTTTCACTCGTTTTGAGGAGTTCTTGGTGTGATCCAGAGGCTAGTACCTTTCCTCCTTCGAGCAGATAGATACGATCGACGTGCTGGATGGTCGAGAGGCGATGGGCGATGATGATGCTCGTACGACCTTTCATGAGGGTTTCCATCGAGTCCTGGATGAGTCGTTCGGTCTCAGTATCGAGAGCACTCGTGGCTTCATCGAGTATGAGGATTTCTGGATCAGCGAGAATGGCTCGTGCGATGGCGAGGCGTTGTTTTTCTCCACCAGAGAGCTTGAGTCCGCGTTCTCCTACTTCGGTTTCCCATCATTCGGGAAGAGACTCTATGAAGTCGAGGATATTCGCATCCTGACATGCTTTTCGTATTTCTTCCATGGAAATACCATCACGTATATATTCGAGATTATGCCGAATAGATTCATTAAAAAGCGTTGTATCCTGAAATACACTCGCGAATCGATTTCTATAGCTTTCGAGGGTGAAATCAGCTATAATTTTCCCATCGATAGAGATACCCCCAAGGGTAGGATTATAGAAACGCATGAGAAGTTGTACGATCGTCGATTTTCCACTGCCTGTTTGCCCGATGAGAGCGACTCGTTCTCATTTCTTGATCTCGATACTGATGTTATGGAGCACTTCTCGTGAGGTGGACGGATAGGAGAAAGAGAGATTTTCTATACGAAGGGACTCTTTGATACCAGGAAAATCTATGGTTCAAGTGTCCGTTTCTGGATCCATCGCGTAGAGTGTTTGCATCTTCTCGAATCCAGCAATGTCGATGAGCATCTGTTGCATCTTCTGAAAAATACTAAAAATCGGTCCATAAATCCGCTCGGTAAAACCAATGAAGAAAAAGAGGGTTCCAAGCGAGATTTCATTCTGAAGCATGAGCCATATTCCCGCCGAGAGAGTGATCGCCTGACCCAGAGTAGTCACGAATCCATCCATTCCATTAAAAATGAGCCATAATTTTCGTATATTATACTGCGCGGCTCGTGCGAGGGAGAATCGTCCTTCGATGATGCTGATCTCATGCTGTTCTCTCGAAAATATTCGAATAATTCTCAGATTCGTGAAGCTATCCGTAATGCAGTAGTGCACCGTGATTATTCTCTCACAGGA
>CAZDFE010000039.1:0-8307 GCA_964504755.1 uncultured Candidatus Peribacteria bacterium | reverse complement strand
AAGTGGGGCCGTTCGAGTGATTCAGGGCGGGGAAGAAGTGGCGATTCTCGGGCCAGGATCATTTTTCGGAGAAATCGCGCTCATTACCGATGAGCCACGAACCGCGACGGTCGAAGCTGTCGATGATACGGAGCTTCAGGTATTTCTGAAGGATGATTTTCTCACCCTCCTGAAGCGGGGTTCACACGGTCAGGAAATGCGTGATGAAATCATGCGCCGTATTAAAGAACGAGTAAAACACTAGATATGAAATGAAATTGAGAAAATGAACCAATAGGACTTGGAATCTTAGAATTACTTCTATGAGGTTGATTAGATTCCATTCCAGGATGAAAGAAGATACAGGAAAAAGTAGAATCATGTATTATTCCATATACCCATTGAGTTTCTAATAGGATAAATGATGTTATCTGAAAAAGGGGTTTTGTTGTTTCATACAAAGAATTTGCAAAATATTTTTCAGAAAACCTACAAGGAAATAACTTTACTGTCCAAGAAGATATTCGAAGCTATTTTTCTTTTTTGTTTCCTTGGATCACTGCTTGAAAAAAGCTGAATTGGTGAGTATATCATGATTTTGTAACGGATATAAATAATTTATCCTCAGTTGTATTTCCTAGTAAATGAAACTTTAATATTTCGAAGCAATGATTATTGGAAGTTATTAGACACATGATCGAGAGTGATATAACGAATAATTTTCTATCTTCAATTAATTGATATAGTAAAGTGGTTGCACTATTATATACTGAAAACCAGAAAAAAGAAAAACGACGCACTCGAACAATAAAAACTCCAGAATAATCTGGAGTTTTTCATGAGAGCTTGATTTCTAGTACATTCCCATTCCGCCCATACCTCCCATTCCACCACCTGGAGGCATTGCTGGTTCTTCTTTTTTCGGAGTATCGACGATGAGTGCTTCCGTCGTGAGAAACATACCTGCCACGGAGATAGCATTTTCGAGTGCCGAACGTTCTACCTTCTTCGGATCGATGATACCCGCCTTTACGAGGTCCTTGTATTCGTCAGTCGCAGCGTCATATCCATAATTGGCATCTGCATGAGAGGCAACCGCATTTACGACGACGGCACCTTCCTTTCCAGCATTATCAGCAATCTGACGAACGGGATACGTGAGGGCTCGAGCGACGATCGCAGCACCAATTTGCTCTGCTGGAGTGAGGTCCGCATGCTCGAGAACTCGTGCAGCCTTGAGAAGGGCGACTCCACCACCCGCGACGATACCTTCATCGACGGCGGCCTTGGTAGCATTCAGCGCATCTTCGATGCGGAGTTTCTTTTCTTTCATTTCGATCTCACTCGCAGCACCTACCTTGATCACCGCGATTCCTCCTGCAAGTTTTGCGACGCGTTCAGCAAGCTTTTCCTTATCGTAATCTGATTTTGTGAGACTAATCTGATTTCGGATTTCATTCACACGAACGTCGATGAGATGCTTGTCTCCACCACCACCGATAATGGTTGTATTATCCTTCGTAGAAACGATGGCTTTCGCATGACCGAGATGTTCGATGCTTGCATGCTCGAGTTTGTATCCCGTTTCTTCGGTGATGAGAGTGGCTCCCGTGAGGATCGCGAGATCCTTGAGCATTTCTTTTTTTCTATCTCCAAATCCTGGGGCCTTAATACCGAGAACGGTGAGAACACCCTTGAGTTTGTTCAGGATAATGCCCGTGAGTGCTTCTCCATCGATATCATCCGCGATGATGACGAGTTCGCGCTTTCCGCTCTGTGCGAGTGATTCGAGAACACCAAGAATGTCCTTCAGAGAAGAAATCTTCTTATCCGTGATGAGGATATGAGCATCATTGATACGACCTTCCATTTTTTCTCCATCCGTGATCATATACGGAGAAATATATCCGTTATCGAACTTCATTCCTTCCGTCACTTCGACTTCGAGACCAAATGTTTTCCCTTCTTCTACGGTGATAACACCATCTTTTCCCACCTTTTCCATCGCATCCGCGATGATTTTTCCGACTTCACTATCCTGTGCAGAAATAGTAGCAACCTGCTCGATTTCTTCTTGCGTATTGAGGGGTTGACTCATTTTCGCGAGTTCCTCGACGACGAGAGAACCTGCTTTTTTCATTCCATTTTTGAGTTCGATTGCATTAATTCCAGAACGAATCTCACGAAGTCCTTCCTTCACCATTGCGTATGTGAGAAGGGTAGCGGTCGTTGTTCCGTCGCCAGCCGCATCATTCGTTTTTGATGCTGCTTCTTTGATGAGGTCAGCACCCATATTCTCGATCTTATCTTCGAGTTCGATCTCTTTGGCGATCGTGACACCGTCATTGGTCACCTGAGGTGCACCGTATGATTTCGCGAATATCACATTGCGACCCTTCGGTCCCATAGTGGCAGTGACGGTCCGAGCGACCTTCTCCATACCAGAAAACATTTTGAGACGAGCTTCGTCTCCGAAGAGGATATTTTTTGACATAAGTATAAGAATTGGTTAATATATAAGAGATTTATACGTATTTAAATATTTTATGAATTTTTTGACTACAGCGGATCATATTGAAAGAATGAGGAATAATCGTATAAAACGATTAGAAGAATATAGAATCAGTATGCTATCTGCTTTAAAAGCTAGTACTTCTGTAGTAATAGTGAGAATTCGAGAATCAAAGTTTCTGAGCCCCGTGAAAGAACAAGAAATTCAAGTCGATTTGCTTTACGGTATTCAATGAGACGATAGAGAAAAGTGAATACAAGAATTGACGGATTTTTTTACTCGTGCTAGTCTTGAACAATTAGAGGATTTTCAAAGTGCACTTTTTTCTAATAGTTTTCAGAATTATGAAAGAAATGTTATCTTTAAGGTTGCAGAAGTTTTGGGAGCATTTCGACTTGAATCTAGAACTAAGCAAGTTAAAGAGTCAGTTCAAATATCTTTGGAGAATACAAATAGCTAACTCACCTTCGCCAGAATATACTCAAACGCGACTATCTTATAGGTAGTATCACCAACTTTCACATCATCACCAGAATACTGTCCACTGATAACTCGATCTCCTTTTTGGAGGTCGATTTTTATTTCTTGCCCATTTTTATCGATTTTTCCTGGTCATACTGCGATGACTTCATAGAGGGATGGACGTTCTTTGTTCGCACTGTCAGGAAGGATGATTCCACTGGCAGTAATCTTTTCCGCTTCTACTGGTTTCAGGAGAACACGGTCGGAGAGGGGAGTGATCTTTTCGATCATGTCATGAGATAGGCTCATACTAAAACAGAAAAGTTAAAAGATAAAAAATAGAGAGGCTCCATATCGCTGGGAATCATGAGAATGTTTTCTGTATGAGAAGTATCTCAAGAAATAATTTCCCATTGATAGTTGAGACAGGGTGGATTTTATCATTTCTCCAAATAAAGTCAAAGAAAAATTAGCACTATTTTTTATTAAGTGCTAATTAATTATGATTAAAATGTGATTATTGAACGTCATTCATGAGGTGTTTTTCTACCTTTGGAATCTCACATTCGAGCATGTCGAGGAATTTTTCGAGGTGTTCCACGTCACGCATTTGCTGATCGTGGCGTTCGCGTTTCGCAGTGTTCGTGTGGAACTTGAACTTCGTAAGGAGCGTATAGACAAACTGCCAGTAGGCACAATCAGGAATTTCGATCTTTCCGATTTTTCGCAGTTCATCGAGGTAGTCCAACGAATAGTAGAATTCTTCTTTGGTTCCGATATTGTCGAGGTCGCTATCCTGGATGATTTCTTCGAGGATGGTTTTTGGCTTCGAAAAAAGTACGGTTGCCATAATGATCTGCTCGATTTTCTCGATACGCGCTTCGGGATGACCTGCTTGTTCGAGCCATTTTCGAGCAATGCGCGCCCCGATGTATTCATTTTTCTCATACTGTTCCGTAAATCCAGTATCATGAAAGAGGCACGCGAGCTGGAGGTCTTCCATATCGAGTGCTCCGATGCTTTCCGCGAGTCCGATATAGGTCGCACGATTGAATACACTTTGGGTGTGCTGAGGGTTATGATAGGGGTAGTCCTTACAGGCTTCGAGAAGTTCTGAAGTGTAGATGCGAGCGTTTTCTACGATAGTAGACATATAAGAGTGGTAAAAAAATCAAACGGTCGAGGTATCCTATCACTTTTCTCTTTTTCTTGCAAAAAACAGAACTTTTTTTATAATCTGCCCACAAAAGTGAATACGATCCCATCAGAATGCAGATTTTGTCGTTTCGATTTCATCATTTTACCTTCTAATTTATAGTTTTGCTATGAAACTTCCATTACGCCTTGCACTGATTTTTGTGCTCGCATTGGCATCAGGACTCTATATATTTCCGTGGGATAAGGTTGGAGTGAGTGTGCCAAGTTTTGTAAAGCCATATAAATATGGTCTCGACCTTCATGGTGGAGTGGAACTCGATTATAAGGTTGATTTTAGTACGCTTCGTGCGGGTGCTAACTCAGGAACTACAACTTTTAGTGAAACACAGGTGGTAGAGTCACTGAAGGGAATTATTGATAAGCGAGTGAATGATCTCGGACTTGCAGAACCAACGATTCAGACGGCTCAGTATGGAAATGAGTCACACATTATCGTGCAGATTCCAACACAGGATTATGGAAATATTTCTGAAGAAGCTCGTCAGAAAAAATATGCAGAAGATATTGCTCGTGCCAAAGAAACGATCGGAAAGGTGGTACAACTCGAATTCCGCGAAGAGAAAAAAGATATCACGGAAGAAGATCGTATTGCTCGTGGGGCTATTGCGAAAAAAGCAAGTGAAGAGCTCGCTTCTACTCCATTCGCGGTAGTCGGTCAGAAGTACCGTGATAGTTACGAGAATGTATTATTCCAGTCAGGAACGGGATCACTTCCGATCGAAGCACGCTTCGATGGATACGAGAAAATCACTACCTTTCCCCACCGAACGGGAGTGATCAAGACACAAGGAAATGCCACGATGACGATGGGAGAAGATGGGCAACCAAAGCTCGATACGACTCCTGGATATGCGGTAGTAGAACTCCTTGCTATGACAGCTTCTGGAGCGGATAAGACCTATGTCTATAACTCTATCTGGATCGATGAACGTCCAAGTGCGTGGGCTCCAGCAAAAACCGTGGATGGGAAAGTACTCAATGATAAATACCTCACTCGTGCGGGAGTGTCATTCACTCAGGCAGGGAAGCCACAGGTGGACCTCATATTTAATGACGAAGGGAAAAAGATTTTTGCAGAGCTCACGAAACGTCTCATTAATAAGCCGATTGCTATCTTCGTCGGTGGGGAATTGCTTACAGCGCCAACCGTTCAGTCAGTCATTCCTGATGGTCGTGCGGTTATTACGGGAGACTATGATGTGAAGTCAGCACAAGCCCTCGCGAATAATATCAATACTGGGATCGTCCCTGCTCCGATCTATCTCACGTCTGAGCGTACGATCGATGCAAAAATCGGAAAAAATGCATTGAATCAAATTCTTTGGGCGGGATTTCTCGGGTTATTCTTGATCGTGGCTTTCCTTACGTATTTCTATCATATTTCTGGACTTCTTGCGGGAGTAGCCCTGGTAGTCTATTCACTCCTACTGATAGCGATCGTAAAATTCTTCGGAATTATTCTTACGCTGGCTTCTATTGCGGGAATTATCCTCTCGATTGGTCTTGCGATCGATGCGAATATTTTGATTTTCGAGCGCATGAAGGAGTCCCTTCGTGAAGGGGAATCCATCGATAAGGCGATTCTTAGTGGTTTCTCTCATTCATGGAGCGCTATCTGGGATTCTCACATTACCTCGCTTACTTCTGCCATTATCCTCTATATCTTCGGTATTTCTCTGATTAAGGGATTCGGATTATTACTCGGTCTTGGTATCGTTCTCTCACTCTTCACGGCTATGTGGGTTTCTCGTATCCTTATTATCGCGGTGGGTCGCACGAGTATCGGGAAAAATGTACGATTATTCGTCGGACAGAAATAAGGAGTTGCTTATTCTCTTATTTCTCTTAGAATCAGAAAGTTTTATTACTTTCTGATTTTTTTGTATGTGAATAGATGAAGGATTTGAGAATCTGCGTAAACCAGAACTTACGCATCCATTACCTCAGGCATTACGTACGTTACTTGAAGGAGTACCAGAGCATACTCGGAGAATTACCATTGATATGTATGATATATTACAATATGCTGCTTCCCTAGGGTCCATAGATTCACTGGATTGATTAAAAAAAGCTTTAGAACGATATGAATTGTTTTTTGTAAAGCATTTTCGTACATTTAGTGATATAGAAAAAGATTATTGAAAGGAATTTCAATCCAAATTTGATGCTGGTAAAATTATTACTGTTCCCCTGTCTTTTTATTCAAATCTTCCAGAAGAAGTAGATGGATTTTTTGTTTTTGAAAATAAAGTGTAACCTATTCTATGATCCTTGGTTTTTTTGATAGTGGCATCGGTGGACTCGAAGTGATGCGAGCATTTCAGAAAGAGTTTGGAGAAATAGAAATGATTTTTGAATGTGATCGTGAACATTGTCCGTTCGGGAATCTTTCTCGTGATGAGATTCGTCTCTATACGAAGGCATGAGTGGAACGACTCTTTGCTCGTGGTGCTGATGTAGTTATCCTTGCATGTAATACGGCGAGCGTGCATGCGCTTCGTTGGTTTCAGCAAGAAATATTTGTCGGCAAACATATTCTCGGAGTTACGATTCCTGGCGCAGAAAAGGTGGTCGAAATGGGGTATAGAAAAATCGGTGTTCTCGCAACGGATGCAACCGTACGTATCCGAGCTTATAAGGAACGAGTTCATATTCTCGATAATTCTGTGATCGTAGAGGAAGTCTGAGCACCATGACTCGTTCCTCTTATCGAGCAGGGAATTACGAGTGGAGATGAGATCAATAAACTCCTTCAGATATATCTGAGAGAATTCTCTCCTGATATCGAAGCACTCGTGCTCGGCTGTACACACTATCCGATTATACGTTCTTCCATCGAGCAAGTATGGATGAATAAGGTTATTTTTTTACCGCAGCCAGAACGGCATCAAGTCCCCTTTTTGTCTCAGGATCTATTGCAAATCATCGATCCTGGTAAGGAGGCTGCGAGGAAGTTTCGAGGTTGGATGGAGAGACATCGCTAGCTCTACGACCTTTTATTCTATCCTTCCCATTCTTCGGCATTCTTCTATCCTTCCCATTTTCCAATACTCTCCTATCCATTTCTGGATAAATTCACTGTTGGGATAACGCGAATCAACGAGCATTTGTCCATACAATATCCCCATTTGCTAATTTTACAGTAGTAAGCTTCTTTTTAAACTCATTAATAACTCATTGGATAAATGTATTACTACGTATTCAACCATTTCTATCTCTCATTTTTGTGTTTCATGGTATTAGCTTATTTTCTTGAAAATAGCTCCATAACTCTTCTTTGAGGTCATCTGGTGTTTTATGGAGGCGTATTTCAGGGTTTATTGCTATAAGATTTGGAATGTCATTATAAAATTCTTTTGCCATTTCTTCGATTTCTCCATCGGTTATGTAACCATTACTCGCAACACGAATAATTTGGCCGATATATTTATTTGCATATGCATAGAGTCATTGGAATGCTCATGCTTCTTGATTTTTATTTCACTGAAGTGTGAATTTGATTTCAAATCCTCTTCATCTAAATCGTCATTTTATCTTAATTTCCTGATAATTATAATGAGTACTACTCTTTTTTATTGATCATTTTGCTTTATCCAGGAGTTTTTGTAAGTATGTATCTTGTATTCCTGAAAAATCATCTCATTCTGAAATAATTCATTTATCATCAATACTTTCGATTTCGAAATCATTAGGAAAGCTTTGAATAACACTAAAAACATCTCAAAGTATTTTTAATAAGTCTACCTTATTTTTTGAATCTACTTCAAAGGTATAGCGTATCCCATCTAATATACTTTCGCTCGAGTGATACTTCGGATTCTCGAGTGATTTTCAAACGGACGAAGCTTGGGTTTTCGGTTCACCAAATACTGTAACTTCTTTTCCATGAATATATCATTCATATGTTTTATTTCAAGGATTCTCGGAGATTCCAAGTGTTCAAAATAGGGAAGATTTGAATTCATTATCTAAATCACTTAATTGACTGAGACTTCCCATAGTATAATCATGCACAGCTGAAGTTACCTTAGCAATAAGACAGTACAGTCGATTATCCCATGAATCAGTGCTTCACTCTTTGATAAATCCTAATTCCTAATCCCCTGGCTCTGCCAGGAGGAATCCTGAAGCCTTTG
>CAZDFE010000038.1:0-8322 GCA_964504755.1 uncultured Candidatus Peribacteria bacterium | reverse complement strand
TATTTTTTGAAGCTACCTACTAGGTATGATTCTTACTCTTCATGAGCACTCTGCTCTTCCAAGAGTGGATATGCAATATAATCAGTTGCTTGAATCTGTACAACGAGCACTCCATTAACATAAATATTTACTTTTGAGCTTTTCCTATAATAGGAATCACTTTCACTGATATCGATTTCTGTAATTTTTCATGACACATTTCCTTCTTTGCAGCGTTTCCCAACTGTAAATACATTTACTTTTTTAGATCCGTGAGGGATATCGATTCGACTTAAAAGCATAAAAAAATATTAAAAGCTTAAGTATTGTATCAGAATACTCAAAAATGAAAAGAAAATATTCTTCCCTTTATTCTCTAAAGTAATTTTTGTATTATTTCTGATATTGTGATACGATCGATAGGTTATTTTTCTATCCTCCTATGCCTCCCATCGAATCCACGAATCCTTCTCGAAATTATACCCTCATCGATACGATCGAATCGACTCCACTCGAGTCGCTGTCTACGATCATCACATCCGCTCGAAATGCACAGAAATCATGGGCAAAACTCGAAGTATCTAAGCTTGTACAGATGCTCGAAAGAGTATATCAAGCCTTCGATCAGGCTCATGAATCACTGGCGGTGAGTCTCGCGAGTGAGATGGGAATGCCGATCCGACAGGCTCGTGATGAAGTGCAGTACGGTATGATGTATTTCCGATGGTACCTCGATCATGCGGATGAGCATCTCACCCCAGAAATCACTCGAGAAACCGAACAGGAACTCCATATCGTAACACACGAACCGCATGGAGTGGTGGTGGCGATTGCCCCATGGAATTATCCATTTTCTATGATGATCTGGACGTGCATGCAGGCGCTCCTCGCGGGCAATAGTGTCATATTCAAGACTTCGAAAGAGTGTATCCTGACCGGGAAACTGATCGACGATCTCATCTGCTCTACTTCCCTTCCCGATCATGTCTGGACAGAAATCTATGGAAATGGCGCTCTCGGGGATGCGATCGTACGAGAAAATATCGATTTTATCACTTTCACGGGAAGTACACGTGTCGGACAATGACTCGCGAGCATCGCCCTCGAAAAGCATATCGGATGCGTGATGGAACTGGGCGGTTCTGCGCCAGGGATCGTCTGTGCCGATGCTGATCTCGAAAAAGTACTCGAAACCATCTATTTTCTCCGGTTTTCGAATGCGGGGCAAATGTGTGATGGACTCAAACGCCTCATCGTCCATGAGTCTCGATATGACGAAGTGGTAGAAAAACTCTCGAAACTCCTCCTCTCGAAAAAAATCGGAGACGCGCTCGATGAGTCGACCGATATTGGGCCACTTGTATCCTCCGCTCAACTCGAACACTTCGAAGAACAGTACCTCGATGCTCTCGGCTGTGGAGCAAAGGTGTTCGCCGAAATCCCGATTCCTCTCGGGTTTGAAGGAGCGTATGCGACTCCCCGAATTCTCGGAAATATTTCTCCAGAAATGCTCATATGGCAGGAAGAAGTATTTGGCCCAATGCTTCCGATCGTTCCGTACGAGACGATTGACGAGGCGATCGAACTCGCAAATGATACGATCTATGGACTTGGAGCGTATGTATTTACTGAGGATACTGACTTATTTCGAAAAATCGCAACATCGATCGAAAGTGGTATGGTACAGATGAATACGCTGAATTACTGTATTCCCGAGAGTCCATTCGGTGGATACAAACAGTCGGGCATCGGTCGAGAACACGGAAAGTGGGGATTCCATGAATTCACGAAAACGAAAGTGATGAGTATTCCGAAATAAGAACGTTGTATGCTTTTTCTCTTTTCGGTTCTGAGCATCCTCATCTATATTGCTGGATTTCTCCCGTATATCTATCATACTTTTCGTGGTTCAGTCGTGCCACACCCATTTAGCTGGAGTGTCTGGAGCATCCTTCTCGCGATCAATACGTTCGAGCTCTATCTGACGAATGGACTATCTGAATCACTTCTTTCTCCCCTCATTCGCACTGTTTCTCTCACGATCGGTGCCCTGGTGGGATGGTATTTTTTCCGAAAAATCGAACGAATCACGCTCCTCGACTGGATATGCCTCGGACTCGCGCTGAGCCTTATCGGCATTGCCTTTTTCTTCGGGGTTTCGAAAGCCATCCTTCCCACGATCGTGATCGACTTTCTCATCCTCACGCCGACACTTCGGAAAATCTGGAATACTCCAGAAAGCGAAGATACGCTCCTCTGGATCACGACGGCACTTTCTCAGCTCTTTCTCCTGCTTTCGATCGGGAATTATACCTTCGATAATACGATTTTCTGGGTCTATAATATGAGTACGAATTTTCTCGTAGCGCTCTTTATTTTCTCGAGAACTCGCTTTTTTCGGCGATAAAACAGTGTGAAATTCTTGCTTTAAAAAAGAAACAATGGTAGAGTATTTCTACCGTTTTTTATATCATAAATATCCTTCATGGAAGCGCTCAAGAAGAAAAAAATAAAACCAAAAGAATCAAAAAAACAAGTCCTCGACTACACGCATAAATGGCTCGAAGTGATCAAGGAAAAACAAACACCAACCGAGACAGAGTCGGATTGGATTATCAATGAATCCCTCTATAATTTTCGTGAACATTTTAATGCAGGTTGGCTCGAATATCGAAAATCGGTAACCGTCGCGGGGCAACATGCTGCCGTCGAATGGAAGGGATCGGGTGCGACGATCGAGGACGTGAAGGGTCGGAAGTATATCGACTGGCTCGGTGGGTATGGACTCCTCTCTCACGGATGGTCGAATCCTGAGATTATCGAAGCAGTGCAATCTCAACTTCTGCATAATCCGATGCCATCACAGGAACTCATCGATCCACTTCGTGGCGTACTCGCGCGCATTATCGCGGATATCACGCCCGGGAATCTGAAGTATTGTTTTTTTGCAGGAAGTGGAACGGAAGCGAATGAAGGAGCCATCAAGCTCGCGAAGATGTATACGAAAAAACCAGGATTCATCGTCGCGGTGAAATGATTCCATGGAAAAACGATGGGTTCCCTCTCGCTCATCGGAAAAAAAGAATACCGTGAGCCCGTCGGTCAGCTCTATGGTGGTCCCGTCTATCATGTTCCCTATGGAGATGCTGCTGCAGTCGAACGTCAGCTCGAAATCTGTGAGACGATCGGTGTCGGAATCGCGGCGGTAATGATGGAGCCGATCCAGGGCGAAGCAGGAGCGGTGGTTCCACCCGATGATTTCTGGCCCCGTATCCGTGCAGCGACGAAGAAACATGGGGTTCTCCTCATCGCGGACGAAGTCCAGACGGGCTTGGGGCGTACGGGAAAGCTCTGGGGAGTGGACCACTGGAACGTGGTTCCCGATATCATGACGATGGGAAAGGCCCTCGGTGGTGGAGTCATGCCGATTTCTGCCTTTGTCTCGACCGAAGAAATCTGGCAATCCATGATGCATCCGAATCCATTCGTTCATACCACGACGACGGGAGGTGGGGCGCTCGCCTGTTCTGCGGCTATCGCGGGGATCCATATCGCTCTGCGTGATAACTTCCCGAAAATGGCATCAGAAAAAGGAGCATATATCATGAAACGGATGCAAAAGTTCGTGAAAAAATATCCAGAAATCTATGAGAGTGTCACGGGAAAATGACTCCTTATCGCCCAACATTTTCGTTCGGCGGATATCGGCTATCGTGTGACGGCAGAACTCTTTAAGAATGGGGTTCTCATCGCAGGAACGCTCAATAGTGCTCTCACTTCTCGTATCGAACCACCGATCGTGATTACATATGCTGAGATCGATCAATGACTCCAAGCACTTGCGAAGTCGCTCAAGAAAGTTTCTAGATATATTAAAAATATAAATTTATAAAATATGGAAGCATATCCTGAAAGATTAACTAGAGTATCATGATTGGGATCGGATTTAAAAACAGCTAATACCACGAGTCAAGAAAAGACCCGTTTTGATCATCTCATAGAATGAATAGAGCCCTGAGATAATCCAGATATTAGTCATCATAGATCGCTATACCAGAAACAACATCCAAATAGTATTTCTTGTCCGATAGAGCAAATTCCAAAGATTTATAATGCATTTTCTCATGATAAGTTAACACAGGAGGCAATTAAACAATTTCTCAATCTTTGAGGGCAAATCTATCTAGATAGTACTACTTGGGTTTCAAGTTCAACTGTATCAAACTGAACTACATGGAGATTTTCTATGTTAACTATTGGAATTGGAAGTATTGATACTGAATGAGAAAGATGCCTAGCACAAATGATGGAAATTTGAAAGATATATGATAATCAAAATAATGATTGAGCATTTGAAATTCGATTCCGACATGAACTTGCACATGATATATCTGAAAGATACCTAGCAAAGATGGATACTCAATTACTCAACACTCTACTTCATTCTTATCAACAATTCAACTGAACATTCTCTGCAATAGCTTCAAATGATTTTTATTCTACTTCTAATAAGAGAAAAGAATTTGGAGAGGATATGGCGGAGATGCTTTCTCTGTATTTAAAAGATCCAACATTTTTTGACCGATATATAAGCAGTCTTTTGCAATGAACCATACAACAATCTGATGAGAATTGACAGTTTTTTATTCGTAATTTTTCTGAGATGATTGCATGAGCCTATCATCAATATATAGAACTTTAAATATGAGATTTATTCTCGTTAATTTTGACAGATAGAGAAATAATGATACTATTTCTCATAATTCTGATATTAAGTCAGAAATTCCCCGTCTTTCTCACTCATCGGTTTCAACTTGTTTTAAAGCAAAGAGTAAAACTGATATCGTTCCTATTTTTATTCCCTTCCCTATTTCTGTATGTCTACCAATAATCCTTTTGAATCCGCTCGTACCCAGATGCGTACTGCGTATGCATTTCTCGCTCCAGAATATGCTCACGAACTCGAAATACTTCTCTCCCCTGACCGTATCATCGAAGTGTCGATCCCCGTCGTCATGGATGATGGTTCCACTCGAACTTTTACGGGATATCGAAGCCAACATAATGACGCCCGTGGACCGTATAAAGGAGGAATTCGTTATCACCAAGATGTGACGAAAGATGAGGTTATGGCACTCTCGACCTGGATGAGCATCAAGACGGCTACCCTCGATCTTCCTCTCGGTGGTGGAAAGGGTGGAATTATCGTCGATCCAAAAACACTTTCGAAGTGAGAACTCGAACGCCTCTCTCGTGGATGGGTACAAAAACTCTATAAGTACCTCGGCCCGCTTCAGGATATTCCCGCTCCAGACGTGAATACCAATGGTGAAATCATGTCGTGGATGGTAGATGAATATTCAAAATTGGTGGGTACCTGGACGCCTGGAACGTTTACAGGAAAACCACTTTCGATCGGAGGTTCGCTCGGTCGTGATACTGCGACGGCACAAGGCGGGCTCTACGTCCTCGAAGCCTATCTCCGTTCCGTCATTGCGAAGAATGAAGCAATCCAAGTTTCCGATATTTCAAAAAGCACACTCCAGTGAAAAAAAGTAGTCATCCAGGGTGCTGGAAATGCAGGACTTAATATGATCGAGCTTATCTCGAAAACGGGGGCGATCCTCATCGCTACTTCCGATTCGCATGGAGCGATCTATGACGAAAATGGTCTCGATATCGAGAAAATCGTCGCGATCAAAACTGCGAAAAAATCTCTCGAAACCTATGAGGGGGTGACTCATATCTCGAATCATGAACTCCTCGAACTCGAGTGTGACATCCTCATCCCAGCGGCTCTCGAGAATCAGATCACGGAGGAAAATGCGCCAAATATCCAAGCAAAACTCATCCTCGAACTCGCGAATGGCCCGATCACACCGAGTGCAGATACCATACTCTTCGCGAAAGGAATCCCAGTGATTCCTGATATTCTTGCGAACGCAGGAGGGGTCACGGTATCCTATTTCGAGCAGGTACAGAATAATATGAACTACTACTGGTCACGCGCCGAAGTCCAGGAAAAACTCAAACTCAAGATGGAAACCGCTCTTCATGGCGTGATGAAAAGTGCCGAAGAGCACAGTGTTATGCTCCGAACGGGTGCCTACGTCGTCGCGATGAAACGTATTCTCGAAGCGATGCGAGTACGAGGAAAATAAATATTTATTGACATAATAAACTTATAATATATAGTAATCATGGATTTGTTTACATAAATAATATCTTTTTTTATTAAAATTTGGAGCATAAAATGATTGCATTACTTACTGACTGGTTTTCTATAAACCTGCAGTTATATGTTGTTACTTTTATGGTGTGGTACTTTTTTTATGGAATTTTTTCATACTACATTACTTATGAACAATCCCGTAGTGGAGTATTTCTTCCATTATTTGCACTTTTGGATGATTTATCACTCCAGATTCCAGGAAACAAAGTAAAAAGGCTGATAGCAGCATCACCTCACTCTTCTGGTGGCTATTATTGCTTTTCTGGTTTTGATGGTCACTGGACAGGACAGCAACTTCGTGATGATTACAAATTATGTGTAAAAATCAGTCAACGAATGTATCCTGGGAAAATTTATTGTTTTATACTTACATTTCCACTGTTTTTTCCTATTTATCTATGCGCATGGAAAATGCTGTTTTGATAATAGAATTTTGAACTTTTTGCCAGGAGAATATCCTGGCCTTTTTATATTTATAACTAGTCTTTCCGTTTGTTATTTTTCCCAGAATATCTATACTTTCTGGGATTTTTTTATTATTTTATGACTCTTTTCGAAAAGGTAAACCGATTTCTCGCTCCCTATCAGAGCAATCTCTGAGCGGTGTTTCTCTCGATTCTGAAGTTTGCTTGCTGGACGGCGTATGCCCTCTTTTCGGTCTATCTCATCCGAGAAAGTGTGAGACTATTTACGGTGCATGATATGGCGGGGCTCGAATGACTCCTGTATGAATTTCTCGCGTTTACGGGAATATACTTTCTCGTGACGTGGTCGATCCGTACGGCGGACTGGCCTGTACTCTATCATGATATGGATCGGTGGATATACGGGCGATACCTCCATCAGATCATGCGGATCGAGAGTACTCACCTCGAGAAACTCGGAACGGGTCGACTGATTGCTATCCTCACGACGGGGACAAAAGTATGGATCGAAGGACTCACGAATCTTCTCAAGGAAGGAACAAAAATTATTATAGTACTCGGTTTTATTCTCTATCTTTTTTTCTCGAAGAGTATAGCCTATGGGGCAATATTTTCGGCCACATTTATCGTGCTTCATATCCTGATCGTGTATGCTGATGGTTTTGCACACCGACACCGTCGAGTACGATCCGAGCGAAAAAGTGAATTCACTCGCCAGCTGGTACGGATATTTATGTCACGAAATGAACTCCTTCAGTCGGGTGCGGCCGATCGAGAAATAGATCGTTCGATGGATATCATCGAAGAGGTGCGGACGGCAAATCACGGGATCAATCGTGCATTGTTCGTGATTTTTAATCTCGTGCGTGCGATGACAACGCTCTCGAAAGCAGGAATACTCGCGTTCATTATCTATGGTGGCATGGATGGATTCCTGGCTCCTGCGGATGTGGCAGCACTCCTTTCACTCTTTATCGTGTTTGAGGGATTTCTCGTGGATTCCGTCGAATTTTATAAAAACTTTACCAAAGATTTTTCTGATATCGAGAAAATCTGGGAAACCTTCGATCAGGCTCCTAAAAATATCCGATATTCTCATGGATCAACCTTTCACTTTCAGAAATGAGATTTTGCTCTCGAAAATGTCTCCTTTTCCTATAATACAAAGGAAGCTGATGTTTTTCGCGATTTTTCGCTTTTGATCCGTGGTGGACAGAAAACCGCACTCGTAGGTCACTCTGGATCAGGAAAAACAACACTGATAAAAATGCTCGCGGGCTATATCGAACCCACATCAGGATCGATCCACATCGATGGAATGGATTTTTCGAAAATCGCCCTCAAAACCTACTATCCCCACATCGGCTATCTCACACAAGAACCAGGAGTGTTCGATGCGACAATCAGGGAGAACTTGGTTTCTGCTCTCGGAAAAGAACAGAAAGATATAAATCATAGGAAACAATCAACAAAAGATAGAAAAGAATCAAATACATCAAATGAACTAAAACCAAATGAATCCACCACCGAAGAAAGGCTCATACAGGCTCTCAAACTCGCTCAGTGTGACTTTGTATTCGAACTGGAAAAATGACTGGATACAGAAATCGGGGAACGAGGAGTACGACTCTCAGGAGGACAGAAACAACGACTCGCTATCGCGAAGATATTTCTGAAAGATCCAGA
>CAZDFE010000037.1:760-8341 GCA_964504755.1 uncultured Candidatus Peribacteria bacterium | reverse complement strand
ATATAAAACTGGATCTCGATGAGATACAATCTCTGGATTCGAGAGAAATCGTAACGCACAAAGTAAAAGAGGCCTATGAAAAGATTCGATGACCCGTGCTCGTTGAGGATGTATCACTAAGCTTTTCATGTCTCGGAAAATTACCATGACCCTTTATAAAATTCTTTGAGAGTGAGATATGACTGGATAAGCTTACAAAAATGGTCGATTCTAGCAATCGAGATGCTACTGCAAGCTGTACTTTTGGTTATTTCGATGGGATAGATATTCATTTCTTCGAATGAAATGTTCCCTGAAACATTGCTCCATATCCTCGATGAGAATGATGATTTTGATGGGATAAAATTTTTATTCCATATTGGACAAACAAAACTTCGGCTGAACTCGATGAATCAGAATACGAACGATTCTATACAGAAGAAAAGCCATTTTCTGAAATTCGAGAATTTCTACTTCGTACATAATCTAAACTCCTATGCTCACCACTTGCCTCTGGTCCGCCGACAATCGCGCACTCGAAATGGCGGAATTCTATACTTCCCTCTTTCCCGATTCAAGCATTACCACTACCTGACTCTATGATGAAGCTAATCCTCATCTCCCAGGTTCCAAGGCTGGAGATATTATGATCGTCGAATTTACTCTCTTTGGAACGGATAGATTCGCCACACTGAATGGATGACCGTATTTCAAACATTCTTGTGCAGCTTCTTGGATGATCCCCTGCAAGAATTCGGAAGAACTCGAGTATTTTTATGAAAAACTCTCTGCTGTACCAGAAGCAGAAATGTGTGGATGGGTACAGGATCAGTTTGGAGTTTCTTGGCAGCTCATTCCAGCGAATTTCACCGCATACATGAAAGGAAACGACGAAGTAAGGAAATCAAAACTCATGAAAGCACTCATGGAAATGAAACGACTCACATGGGATGCAATCGAAACAGCCTATAATTCATAAATATTCTATGGAACATTCTCTCACGCTCTCACGCACATTCCCCCACCCTGCCGAAACAGTTTTCTCGAAATACTCAGATCCAAATGCTCTGGCTCGCTGGTGGTGACCGCATGGATTTACGAATCAGTTTCATTCGTTCGATTTCCGCGAATGAGGAACATGGGTGTTCACGATGAGCGATGGAAAAAACGACTATCATAATGAGCATATATTCCATGTGATCGAGCCCACTCGTATCGTCATGGAACATATCGTGGAACCGATTTTCACGCTCGAAGTGCTCTTCGAAGCCACGAGCAAACATGAGACAAAAATGACCTGGATTTCCACATTTGCAAATCCTGAATTCCTTGAACAAATGCGAGAGTTTCTCATCGAAAAAAATGAGGAAAACTTCGATCGACTGGATGAAGAACTACGAAATTTCTAAATCCTATTATTCAAAAAACTATGACTCTCTCACGTATACTCCTCCTGCGGATGCAAGAAGAAAGCCGTAAACAGATCGAAACAAAATGAGAAAAAGTGAATATCTCATTGTATTATTTTTATGATAACTCCAACAAAAATAATGCTGAAGTGATGCAGGTAGCCACTTGGTGGATACAAAAACACAATTTGCCTCATTTTGTTCGAGCACAAACTGTTCTCGAACTGATCGATGCAGAACTGGAAACCTTTTAATATTTTAATCCACAAAAAACTATGACTCTCTATACCTGAAGTTGTCATTGCGGTAACGTACGCTATAGTGCAGAGCTCGACCTGACTCAGCCCGTGATAGAGTGCAATTGTTCTCACTGTCAGAGAAAATGACTGCTTCTGTCATTTATTCCAAAAAGTAACTTCGAGCTCATTTCTGGAGATGACGCCATGACCGAATATCGGTTCAATACGCATACGATCCGACATCGTTTTTGTACCACCTGTGGTATCCAGTGCTTCGCCGAGTGAGAAAATAATGGCACCGAAACTCGCGCGATCAATATCCGAACCATCGAAAATATCGATCTCGCGAACCTGACACGACAAGCCGTGGATGGAAAATCATTTTAATTTCTAATTGTTACCTATGAGAAAAATTTTTATTACCCTTGGTATCTATATCATCCTTACTGTTTGAGTCATATGTACGCTCGCTTCTACAGGCATGATTTGGTTTCAGCAAAGTGGGTGTCTTCCATATGATAATCATGATTCCTTTCTGGCTCAATGGTTCGATATTACTTATTTTGAGGAAAAAGAACGCTATAATTCTTGTATGCAAACTCCTGATACATATTGACGATATGTAAATCAGCATCAAAAAGAGCTAGCATGTCAGCATCCAATTATTACTGTACCTTCAGTCTGTGTTGCACCTAATTTTAAACCAGGTATTATGCATTGAATCTTCTGAATCTGATTTCTTTTTCTTGGAATGAAGCTCAGAAAAAAGTATCTTTTACATTTATAACTTAACTTCATATTTTCTTATGTCAACAAAACTCACTGTATCCGTTGTCGTGAATAACTCACTCGAAAAAGTCTGGGAATCATTCTGGAAATCAGAACATATTGTTCATTGGTGTTTTGCTTCGGATGATTGGCATTGTCCGAAATCAGTATCTCCAGAACCTGCTGTTGGAGTTATTTTTTCGAATACCTTCGCCGCGAAAGATGGAAGCTTCTCATTCGATCTCACAGCGCAATACACAGAAGTAATTCCGATGAAAAAACTCGTCTATACGATGGGTGAGATGAAGGAATACTTTCTCGATGCGGGACGAGTGGTAGAAGTAAATTTCGAGCAAACACCCGAGGGAATCCTGATTACCGAAACCTTCGATGCAGAAGAGATTCACTCGACAGAACAGCAGATAGCTGGATGGAGTGCGATTCTCGAGAATTTTCGGAAATATACAGAAACTTTATAAGTCCTATTATGCCAGATCAATCTATCATTCCTATCGCCCTCGAATTATAAAATATTTTCTTATTTTTTATCTTTTTTCCTATGGATTCACTTAACTGGATTGCGATCAGCGTATGTACCCTCATCATGTTCATGGGTGGAGCTATTTGGCATGGACCTATTTTCGGGAAACTCTGGATGAAAATCCATCATGGCGACAAGAAATTTACTGATGCAGAAAATAAGAAACTCATGGAAGGAATGTGGAAACTCATGCTGGCAGAGTTTTTTGTCTCTTTTCTCATGATCGTCGGACTTGCCTGTATTATTCGAGCGATTCCCGAGTACAGTGGTGTGAAAAATGCTTTTATGATATGGATTGCCTTCGTACTCCCGACCCTCACGAGCTCAGTTCTCTGGGGTGGAGATAAGCGCGAATGGATGGGTATGAAAGTTCTCATAACTGGCAGCTATCGCCTGCTGGCACTCCTCTTGGCTGGATATATTCTCACTATTTGGTAATATGAATACCGCGAATCATCTTCTCTATTTCGAGATTCAGGCGACCGATATACCTCGCGCTATCGCATTTTATCATGCTATTTTTGGCTGGGAATTCACACGAGACGAAAGTATAACTCATATCGAGTACTATCGCATCGAAGGATGTGGACTCATGGGAGGACTCCTCCAGCGGGATCCGACGATCGAGCCTGCGACACGCGGAACGACGAACGCTTTTATGTGTTCCATGCGAGTGGATGACTTCGATACTACCGCCGAAACCATCCTCAAACACGGTGGAAAAGTAGTTATTCCAAAAATTACTATTCCAGGAAAATGCGAACAAGGATATTTTCTCGATCCAGAGAAAAATGTATTTGGAATATTTTTTCCCTATCAGGAGATATAGCATTCTGGATCAAACTGTCACCTCACGGGAGAAAAACCAGTTTCAGGAAAGTTTCCCGAAAAAATGATACAAACACGATTATAGCAATAACTATTTCTCAATATGAATCTAGCATTCCTCCAGGTACTTCGCGAGCGATTCGAGAAACATCCTCACCGTCATCCTGATGTAGCGTGGTCAGAGGTTGAGAAAAAACTCCAAAACTCTGAAAAACTCACCATTCTCGAAACAATGGAATCCACGGGTGGCGAAGTGGATGTAGTAGGTTTTGACAAGAAAACTCAAGAATATATCTTCATGGACTGTTCTCGAGAGAGCCCTGCGGGTCGTAGGAGTCTCTGCTATGATCAAGTGGCACTCGATGCACGAAAAGAAAACAAACCATCCTGATCTACTGAGGAGATGGCAAAGAATATGGGAGCATCACTTCTTACGGAAGAGGAATACCGATATCTTCAATCACTCGAAGCGATCGATCTCAAGACTTCAAGTTGGATCAATACGCCAGAAGATATCCGCAAACTCGGATGAGCCCTCTTCTGTGATCGACGATATAATACGGTATTTACCTATCACAATGGAGCAGATTCCTACTATACTGCACGAGGATGGCGAGGAATCGTGAGGATATAATTATATCTTTTAACTTATTATTTTTTTATTTTTACCCATATGGCAAAACTCTATATCAATCTCCCTATTACGGATCTCCCACGAGCAACAGCATTCTATGAGGCAATCGGATTTACCAAAAATCCCGACTTCTCCAATGAAGATGCCTCTGCAATGATATGGGATGATACCCTCTCAGTTATGCTCCTTACTCCTGGATTTTGTGCAAACTTCCTCGGGAAAAAGACGATTTCTGATGCACATACCACAACAGAAGTACTCAATGCCCTGCAGTTTGACTCACGAGAAGCAGTTGATATATTTTTCGATAAAGCTACTCAAGCAGGATGAAAGAAAACCATCGAAGCCTATGATCACGGATTTATGTATGGTCGTGACTTCGAAGATCTCGATGGGCATATCTGGGAAGCATTCTGGATGGATGCAAGCCAGATGCCAAAATAATAGTTCATTTTTTATTTATTTTCTCATTTTTTCACTTATGAAATCCACTTATATTGATGCATTTGTTCTCGTGATACCAAAAGATAAGGTCGAAAGGTATAAAAAGATGGCCCAAGATGGATGCAATGTATGGATGAAGTTTGGCGCTCTCTCCTACCGAGAATGTATCGGGCATGACATCTCTGGAGCTCAAGAAGAAGGCATGGAATCACTTCCATTTCCACAACTTGTGAATCTAAAATCCGATGAAACCGTATGGTTCTCCTATATTGAATACGCATCAAAGGAACATCGTGACGAAGTGAACAAAAAGGTTATGGCTCACTGGGAAGAAAAATTCAAAGATAATCCAGAAGCTATGAATGAATATGGAGACGTCTTGGATATGAAACGGCTCTCTACTGGAGGTTTTAGTATCGAAGTAAGTAATGACTAATTATGCAAAACACCAAAGTATTCACCATGCCAGTCGCAAGAGTCTATCCACTCTATATCACAAAAGTCGAGAAAAAATGACGAACCAAATCCGAAGTGGATGAAGTTATCTATTGGCTTACAGGATATGATGATGCTTGACTCCAGAGGATTCTCGATGATGAAATCACTTTTGAAGCATTCTTTCGAGATGCACCTGCTATGAATCCTCTCCGAGAGAAGATAACAGGAACTATCTGTGGATATAAGATTCAAGAAATGGAAGATGGACTTATGCGAGAAATCCGCTATCTCGATAAACTCGTGGATGAGCTTGCAAAAGGGAAAGCGATGGAGAAAATATTTCGAATATCGTGAATTTAGATTATTTTTCACTTAAATTCATGGTAAAAAGTAATTTTTAGCGGAATTTATATATTTGCATCATTTCAATTTGTTTGTAAATTTCATTATTTTTCTTATATTAAGGTTATCTTTTTTATAAAAATATGGCAACTTGAGAATCAAAACAAATGACCACATGAAAATCTTTTGAATATGCCCTATTAATCCAATTTGAAGAGAAACTAAAAGATAAAACAAACGTAAGAGTAATTCAAAATTCATCACTATTAATTGCCAAGGATTGTTTTAATAATGTAACCTCACTGGAAAAAAGTGAATATCTCATGGCTGCAAGTTTTGCAGTAAACTTTCTTATAGATATTGAACCAAGATTATCCCATGATATAGGAGAATCTGATATGTTAGAGCTTGAAATAGTATCAGATGATAAAGGAAAGTTATGAGATGTTCGAGACGTCTTAGCTATCCGAGCATTACAAAAGTGGGAAATATGAGTATCTGCAAAGAATAATCATGCTGCTGTGAAACATTCTCGACTTTCTCCAACTATTGACTTCTGAAAAGAATGGCTATGAAAGAAAGTATCAATAGATTATTTCAGTGAAATAAATGAGATTTTTGATAAGTTATGAGATTTAAAGAATCAGAGCAATTCTACGGCTCTTTGGAAAGACTTATGAGATCACCATTCGACAGTATATATACCTATTTTAGATGCATTTAAAAAAGAACTAACTAGATTATATAACGAGGATTCAAAAGAGGTATCTAAAAACCTTATATCATATCTTGTTTGAAATAAAGATTTCTACAAAGTAATAAAAAGAAAGAATACAATAGAAATACATGCATATAATATGAATTGAACTCTCAATCAAAAATTCAATAATATTGAGCCAACCTATTCAACACCTCTCATTCCTTTTCCAACTAAAATAGAATCTATCAGATACAAAAAAGATTCTAAAACTACTCTTGAGATACACTTTGATAATGAATGGGCATTATCTTTTAGGATACATAATGCTAGTTCACGAATTGAGACTTCCTTAAAGTTTGACATTCAACTCTTGAGTTCACCAAAAAGCCTCTATAAAAACACCCTTAATATTATCCATAGCAAATTATGAAAATAGTATCATTCTTTACAGGTGCAGGTGGCTTAGATCTAGGATTTCATAATGCTGGTTTTTCTACAATCTGGGCAAATGAATATGATAAAGTCATATGGGAAACTTTTGAAAAAAATTTCCCTAATACTTATTTAGATAAAAGAAGTATTGTTGATATTCCTGCTTTTGAAGTTCCTGATTGTGTATGAATAATTGGATGACCACCATGTCAGAGTTGGAGTGAAGCTTGAGCAGGACGATGAATTCAAGATAAAAGATGACAACTTTTTTATGAATATATACGCATATTAAAAGCCAAACAGCCACTTTTTTTTCTTGCAGAAAATGTATCAGGTATTTTATTACCAAAACACAAAGAAGCATTTGAAAATATAATTACTGAATTTAAAACAATATGATACAACGTAACATTTAATTTAATGAATGTAAATGATTACTGAGTGCCTCAAGACAGACTTCGAGTTATCATAGTATGATATCATGAAAAGATAGGAAAAGGCTTTACGCTACCAGAAATGAACAAATATAAACCAACACTTAAAGATGCTATTTTTGATCTAAAACTTGAGAAGCCAGCAAAAGAAAAGAACTATGCAAATAATCCATCGGAATTATTTATGAAAAATCATGAATATATGATTGGATGATACTCTACAATATTTATGTCTCGTAACCGTGTACGAGCATGGGATGAACCAAGTTTTACTATCCAAGCTGGATGAAGACATGCTCCTTTGCATCCACAAGCACCAAAAATGAAATTTATTGAAGCAAATAAGCGTATCTTTGTTCCTTGAAAAGAACACTTATATCGTCGACTTTCTGT
>CAZDFE010000037.1:0-750 GCA_964504755.1 uncultured Candidatus Peribacteria bacterium | reverse complement strand
ATCTTCTATTATAAAAATATAGCTGATTGATATAAGATGATTGGAAATGCTGTACCTGTATTATTTGCGAAAAAAATATGAGAAAAAATTTATGCTGATTTGCTTGAGTATAATAAAAAATCACATTTACAAACCAAAAAATATGAGACTGTATTTAAAAATGAATATACACCTATTTGAGCTTAACTTTTAGTGTAATGATGATTATTAAGCCAACTTCCCTCTTCCCCCACATCCTCATCAACACCGCAATAGCTGGATTTACCAATATGCTGATATGGTTTGCGATTACTTTTTGGTTGTATCTCGAGACTCACTCCGTCTTCATGACAGGGATGCTCGGAGGAATCTATCTGATTCTGAATCTCTTCGGTGGTATCTGGTTCGGCTCACTCGTCGATCATAACAAGAAGAAGCCAATTATGCTCATATCATCAGCTACTTCCCTCTTTTTCTATACGATCTCATTTTTGATGCTTTGGATTTTTCCTGCGTCAACCTGGATAGATATGTGGAATCCGTGGCTTTGGCTTTTTATATTGATCAGTACTATTGGCATAGTGGTGGGGAATATTCGTATGATAGCCCTCTCGACGCTCGTGACGATACTCATCCCAGAAGAAGAACGAGACAAGGCAAATGGTAGAATAGGTGCAGTGAATGGACTTGTTTTTACGGTAGTATCCGTTTTCTCATGACTCATTATCGGTCGGCTCGGGATGGATTGGGCAGTAGGAATCGGGATAATTA
>CAZDFE010000036.1:0-8720 GCA_964504755.1 uncultured Candidatus Peribacteria bacterium | reverse complement strand
GAAGAGTATTATTTTGTTAAATGGCATTATTGTTGGTTCTCTTTTTTTCCCATGGATTACCCTCCATCTTTCGAGTACCGTAACTTCGTATAATGCTTTTTCGCTCTACACTGGCTATGCTGGATATGGAACACTCATCGCCGTGGGGATTATGCTTTTTTTCCTCATGTCCCATACCAAAAAAGAACGTATCCGTGCCTATGTGCCTTTTCGCCTCTCGGATGCACAGGCAATAGTATTTGTGAATGCTATACTTCTCACATCGCATATTCATCTTCTTATCATGACACGTACCTATGCTGAGCAGTTTGCTCTGTATGGAGTTGAGATTCACATGGGATACATTGTCGCACTCTCTGCCTCCCTCCTTCTCCTGATAGCGACGTATTATTTTTCTCAGGATGAGAAAACGGCCTATGTCAGTATGAGCTATCTGGATAAAAAAGAGGGTGAATATATGAGTGAATATGCTCATTTGTTAGAATCTGATGATCGTCCCCACTCTTCTCATACAGAAGATAAAAATATGACCCTCCCAATTTAGCTTGACTTATTTCGAAAAACTGTATTATTCCCTTATGTTTCTGGGTTAGGAGCAATCCTTTTCGTTCGTATCCTCACTTTTTCTGTACGCTATGTCTACTACTCTTGATTTTGCACAAGTTTTTCACGGAATTCTTGATTCTCTCGCTGAGAAAGAACGTTCTGTTATCACTCGTCGTATTGGTCTCAATGGAAAGAGGGAAACACTCCAAGAGATCGGTGATACTTATGGAATTACTCGTGAAAGAGTTCGTCAGATTGAAGATGTTGGAATTAAGAAGATTGGTCGTATTATGCGTTCGAGTCCACTGATGGTCATTCAGGAGGCAGGAGAACGAATATTGAAGATGCATGGTGGTGTGATGACACGAGATCGTTTGGTGGCAGCTATCATTACTGAAGTTGGATTTCAGGCGGCTTCGGCAGAAAATATTATTGACGTGCTTTTACAGGCAGACTTTAACCTCCAGCGTTCGAAGCCACAGCTTGGTACCTGTACGTACTATCATCTTCCAGACGTTCAGAAGAAATTAATAGAAAATGTTCATAAGGAAGCAGTAAAGCTCCTGAAGAAAAAAGGAGATATTATCGAGAACGCGCCACTTTATGAGATGATTAAGATTAATTTATTTGGTAGTTTCGGTAAAATAGAATCCGTTACCATCGATTCTATTCTTGATATCTATCTCGATATTGTGAAAGGGGAAGAGAAGTTTGTTGGTCTCGAAAAATGGAAAATTCTGAATCCTTCTACCCTGAAGGATAAGGCAATCTATGTTCTCAAAAAAGAAAAAGAGCCGATGCATTTTCTCGATATTGCGAACTCTATCACGACCCACTTCCATGAAGCGGTTAAGATTTCTACGATTCACAATGAACTTATTCGAAATGAAGAGTTTGTTCTTATTGGACGTGGTATCTACGTTCTCAAAGAATGGGGATATAAGGATGGTACGGTACTCGATGTAATTCTCGATATTTTTGCCAAAGCAAAGACGCCACTCTCAACCGAAGAGATCACCAATCGAGTTCTCAAGATACGCCAAGTGAAGACGACTACGATCTATATGAACCTCCAGAATAAGAAGTATATCGAACGAGTCGGACGAAATCTCTATAAGGCAGCATAATTACCGATACAAAAAACCCAGTATACTGGGTTTTTTTGATGCATTTTCTTGCATAGAAGGGAAAAATCATATATGATGCATCTATATTAATTACTGGTATACGTATGGATTCATCGATTATTTTTGCATTTCTTATTGCTATCGCACTCGGCGCGTTGATTGGAGCTGAGCGTGAGATGCCATGGGGTGGTCGGGTTGCGGGGAAGGGGATTGGTTTTTGAGGTGTTCGATCATATGCACTTTTATCGCTTCTCGGGGCCATTATGGCATGGATGGATACCTTTCTAGGATTACATATCTGGAAGATTGTAGGACTGGTAGTATCGACTATATTTATTATTATTTCGTATGTATATACCACCTTTCAGAAGGATAAAATGGGGGTAACGACCGAATATTCTGCACTCCTCACATATGCTATCGGAGTGATTGTTATGCAGGGGCAATATGCGATCGCAGTTATTCTTTCCATTTTTATTCTCGTAATTCTCTCTTCGAAAGAATATTTACAACAGTGGAAGGAAAAAATTTCTCGAGATGAACTTGGGAATTCCCTGAAGTTTGCCGTAATTGCCCTCGTGATTCTCCCACTCCTTCCTGATATGAAGTTTTCTTTCTCGGATGTGGCTCTCTGGTTTGGTATGGGAAAAGAGACTTCTCTCGTTCGTGCGGTATGTCAGGATTCCTTCATGCATTTTCTCGATTGTTTCTGGCATATGAAGTTCTTTAATCCGTATAGTATCTGGAAATTCGTCGTGCTCATGACCGCCGTCGAGTATGCAGGATATATTTTCTCGAAAATTATGGGACCTGGTGCGGGCATAGTGGCATCAGGAGCGATTGGTGGATTGGTTTCATCGACGGCAACCACAGCTGCCATGTCGAAAAAAAGTCAGGAAGATGCAGGAAATATTGATTCCTACGTTCTCGGAACGCTCACCGCGAATTCGATCATGTTTTTGCGCGTGATGATTATCACACTCGTGATTGCACCACAGATTCTGGCAACCGTATTTGTGCCGGCTATGGCCATGTTTGTAGTATTTTTTGTGAGTATTGCATACTTCTGGTATCAAGGAAAAAAGAAGAAAGAACAAAAAAATCTGGAAGTCGAAAAAAATCTCGAAAGCCCATTTCAGATTCTGCCCGCTATCAAATTTGCGATCTTCATTCTCTTCATTAAGTTTATTTCGGCACTGATACAGTTGTTTCAGATTAAGACACTCTATGTACCCTTTGCGATTGTCTCAGGGCTTGCTGATGTGGATGCTCCAACCCTCGAATTCGCTTCTCTCGGTCGGGATGGGCAGGTATCGCTTTTTTTCGCAGGAATGTTGATTCTGATTGCGGTCATGTCGAATAATGCCGTAAAAGGATCACTCGCTTGGCGTTTTGGTGCACCGCAGTTTGGAAAGAGTGTGGTCGGTGTATTTCTTGCTTCGGCGCTCGTGGGATTCCTCTCGATCGGTATCACGTGGCTGATAGATCCGACCATCGTCCATGCTATAGGCTTCTAATAGAACTCCTCTTCTGGTTTCGAAAAAACCATTCACGAAAGTGAATGGTTTTTTATTTATTCGAGCCAACGGCGAAGTTCGAGCAATCATGATGCGGTTGAGGATTCTTTCTCGAGGGATGTTCGCATCGTTTCCAATGTCTTTTCTATGACTACTTGCGATGATGGATCAAAGAGTGATTGTATCGTTGGTATGGTATAGGTGTTCGTATCGATGGCTTCCCAGATGGCTCAGCGTTGGATCGCTTCGATATATGGTTTGAGACGTGGATCGGACTTGAGCTTCTCGGAAAGACTCGAACGCAGAGTGGTAATGGGAATAATATTTCCACTTCCAGATTGTATACGTTGGTAGTAGCGAAAGAGGTCTTGTTCTGAGAATTTTGAGAGCTTCTCGATGTTCTGGCTCTCGATGAGACTCTGGATGCTGAGGGTGTGAAATCCATCGAATCTTCCTAATAGTTGTCGCATGAAGTCTTCCCAGAGGAGGAGAATGCCTGTTTTTTTCTCTTCGAGAAATTGATTTACCCGTTCGAGGCGTTTCTGGTCATAGATGCTATCGGCCAGAGCATTGATCTCATTCCAGGTCGAATCGAGGGTGGCACGAGTATATTTGATGAGGATATTCTCGCTATCGACGATTTCTCCAGGAAAGAGGGAAACACGATGGAAGAGTCCATCCGAAAGGTTGATATTATGACGAACGGCATGGATATAATTTTTTTCGAGATTGATCTCGAAGGTGGTTCCACGGACGGCCGCGACGATATCATTTTTTGGGAGTTTTGTTTCGAAGTAGGAATCTCCGATCATGGTACGAACAACTCGCGTCCAGATTTTTCCCTTCTTGAGGCTCATCGAGATTTCGATCTTGTCGTAGTGAGTACTCGCGTACATATGATGTATGACGATGCGTGTATTTTCGCTCAGACGAGTCACACTATGATCGGGCCATGCTATGATTGCTCGGGCATTGACACTCGTTTCAATGGCATCATTATTTTCGAGATCGTAGCGTTCTCCTGTAGTGAGTTCGATCGCGAGATCGCCACGAATAATTTTTGACATTCCTGTTTCTGCCATGAGAAATGGTTGGATCGGATCGTCTGCATGAATCGCCTGATAGTACGAATATGTACTGTATCCAAATACGAGAAAAAATCATACGAGCAATCCAGTAACTGACCAGAGAATAATTCGCAATAGCATAGAAATAAGTGGAAAAAACAAAATTTCTGGATATTGTAGACGAAACTCCAAAAAAACAAAATTATGAACGGACGATTCTTGTATATCTTAGTAGCCCTGATCGTAGCGATTCTGTATGAATTCTACCTGATCGGTTTTTATAAGTATCAAGATTTCCAGATTAATGCGTACGTACGCTCGCTCGAAACCATGAATGCCACGATCGAGGCGAGAAATCAGGAAAAGGAACTCCTGAACCTATATATCCGTACGAAGGCCTATCAGACGCTTGTCGCGAAATCCACTCAGAATAAAAAACTTCCTGGAGAGGAAGTGATTAATATTATCAGTGAAAATGATGCTCAGAGCAATGCTCCTGTCGACGTTCATGAAGTTATGTTTCATATCCAGAAAGAAGAGAATTCTCCAACCAAGGGAATGTCGAATCCTGAGAAATGGAAATACTACCTTCTGAATTTTCGAGTATAAATAGAGATTTTCTTATTGTACTGGATTTTTGATATATCCAGTGATCTTATCGACCGCATTTCCGATCAGTACTTTATATGAGAGAAATTTCCCGAGAAGGGTACTGTATAGGGTTTTCGTCTTGTCGAGATAGATATCTTTCTTATTCTGCTGACCCTTCGCGATACCCTGAGCCGCGAAAATGTACCCCATATTTTCCCAAGCCTTTGCTTTCTTGATCGCGAGATCCTGACATGCTGTATCTGGAAAACCATCGATTGTGAGTATGACGGCTGGGTTTTGGCTCTTTGCCCATACAGTAACCGCATCTCGTGCAGCTCCTCCATAGATTCCATGTTCTCCTGGTTGTTCCGCACAGACGAGGAGATATTTTTCACGAATTCCGACCGTATTGCTCGTAGCATTTCCTTGTATCGTCGTATTGATGCTATTTACCCAGTTTTCGAATTTTTCATCTCGATTCTCCTGAAGGAGTTGCATGGTTTTCTCGGCTTCTGCGTCTACTTTCGAAAAAAGAACCGAAACCGCAACCTGATATGCAATTTTTTGTCGCGTGATGGTCTGACTCGCCTCATTCATCTCTCATTGGGGACAATAAAAATCACTGATGTTACTCTGGGTTCGGTTCTTGATCGCTTGGAGGCAGGTTTCGATTTTCCCAGCAATTTCATTGCTATAGGGGAGATTTCATGGGAGTGCATGCATCAAAATCGTACTTCCGAAGAAATACAAAAATCAAATACTGAGTATGATGCATTTGTGAAGCATACTAGTTCCCGAAAAAAATACGTCGTAAGAGACTCTTTCGCTTGATTTCTTTCGGTGGTTCTATGAGGTTCTCGTGGTGATCTTCTTGTTTTTCTTTGAGTTTTTTCACTCCATAGATTGATGCGATAATGCCGCCGAGAATAACACCCGTAACCACAGCATCCATTTTTTTAACTCATTTTTTTGCAACATTTTCTTTTTCGTTTGATTCTTGTGGAGATGACATGGGAGTTTTTTTAGGAAATAGAAAGACTATTCAGTAGCATCGATTTTAATATTTTTCGAGAAAAATGTCAATTTTGGAACATGAATCGTGATCGTATTGTATTCTACTGTCGCACGAATCTTATTGAAGGCAAGATTTTCTGGGAGAATGATAGATCGTGAAAACGGTCCATAGTAGCATTCTTCGACGAGCATTCTTTTTGCATCGAGATAGAGTGGTGCATGTTTGCGCTCACCCGAGAGGGTAAGAATATTTCGAGAGAGGCTAATGTCGATGAGGGCTGGGTCGACGCCTGCGACGGGTGCAATAACGATAAGTTCCTCTGCAAGATCGAGGACATCGACGGCGATCTGCCCGACGCCGCTTTCAAACAACGCCGTGGCATGAATTTCCACATCGATCGGATGGTCTTCGTGATGAGTATTATGTGCCGAGGTTTCATGATGATCATGATGATCTGTGGTTGCAGGGGTATGATGATCTTTTGATCCTGACGAGACACCAAAAAGCTTTGTCATAAATCGCAAAGTAAAGAGGTAAAGTATGGTTCCATCGTATCGAGACTTTATGCTTTTGCAAGAATTTTCTGATAGACATTCATGATCGCTTCATTATCGATGCTTACTTCAGTATTTTCATAGAGAGAAGTTTCGAATGACTTTAGGGTTTCGGGGAGTTCGTCAGTGTGATTCGGATGAATGCGCACATAGCTATAATCACGCAGGAGGGGAATATCGGCGACCAGGATTGGTTTCTCATAGGATTTTGCGAGAGCAAGATGAGTACCACCACTGTAGTAGGGGCCGACATAGAGCCATCCCTCCATATGTTCATACAGTGACGCGTGATCGTCCTCTGGGAGGATTCCCATGATGCGCACGTGTTCCATGAGATCGAGTCCACGAATATATTCGGTAATGTGACCGAGATTTTCTCCCATATCCCCGAGAATAAGGAGTTTCTTTGTCCCTGCTAGTTCATGGATATACTTCGAAAACGCATGCAACAGTCCGATCGGATTCCACTCGCTTCCAGGAGTTCCTTCAGTAATCCAGTATCCAGGATTGATCGTATACTGTGCGAGTACGGATTTTTTCCCAGACTCATACGGTGGTATAAAAAAAGGAATAACATTCATTTTCTCTTCATTTGCATCGAAGAGTTCGATCAGTTCCATACCAATATTCGTATGAGGAACGATGATTTCGCGAGAGTCAGTAACGATTTTTTTATAGGTATTTGCTTCGCGTTTCCGAGAAAAATATCCCAATGCTTCACGTGGATAGAGAAAATCTGCTGCATCAAAAATATGGCTTACGGTCGGAATACTCGGATCAATCGGGGGGAGTGATGAGAATTGGAGGATTCGATCGGGTCCATAGCTGTGATTGCTGAGATTCTTATTTCCAAAAAGGCTCCACTTTCTGGAAATGGTAACGACATTGTCACGATGGATATGATCTCCCTCATAACACAGGAATGTGATAGTATCCTGAGGATGTATCTGTTTCCAATAATCGGACCAGAGGAGCGCATAGCGTATGTGAGCTCGATCGGTGGCTCCAGATGATCGAATATCAATAAGAAGGTGCATGTTTCGTATTTTGATAAAAAAAACGGAAATGTCGAGGAAAAACCAGAAAATCAGGTTTCTTTTTGAGAGAGAGTATGTCTGATGAAAAATCCCTTCTTTAGAAGGGATTTTTTTTAGCTGAGTGCGTGCGAATGATTTTCGTCTGGTAGGCTTGGATTATCGGTAATGATAAAATCCCGACTCGGATGGTAGAATGAGAGAGCATCTTCTCCCACTTCTCGAATAACCGCGTCAATAACTCGATCGAGAGGCATTTCTACTTGGGTTCCTTTATCCATATCCTTGAGCTGACAGATTCATTTTTTGGCTTCCATGATTCCAATCACTATGACAAATCGGGCTCAGACCTTGTTTGCTTTTTTGAGTTGTACTTTGATCGAAGGGGTTCCGAGCGAGAGGAGGGAATTGAGTCCCCGTTTTCGGGCTTCGATATTGAGAGGGAGGGCAAGTTTCTTGGCTTCATCACCGAGTTGCATGATGTAGAGATGGATATGATCCTTATTGCGAAGTTTTACCCCACGTTCCATCATGGCTTCGATGAGTCGTTCTGCCCCGAAGGCAAAGCCAACAGCGGGAACTTCATTTTTATATCCGATACTTTTCGCGAGTCCATCGTAGCGTCCACCACCCCCGAAGGCATCCTGTGTTCGACCACTTCCATCAACAAATTCCCAAACAGTGTGTGAGTAATAATCGAGTCCGCGTACGAGCGTTGAATCTTCGATATAAGAAACCCCGAGAATTTCGAGATATTCTTTTACCTTATTATAGAACTCCAGAGAATCTTTTTTGAGAAAATCGGTCATTTTAGGAGCGACCTTGAGGAGTTCTTGTACGTCTGGATTCTTCGAATCCAGAAGGCGAAGTGGATTTTTTTCGAGACGAGCGAGATCGGTTTCATCGAGGAGGTGTTTTTTTCCTTCGAAAAAAGCAGCGAGTTCGATCAAGTATTTTTCGCGTTCTTTCGGAACACCGAGCGAATTAATCTTGATCGTATAGGTTCCCGCGAGCCCCAGACCATCGAGAATATTTTTCATGATGTAGATTGATTTCGCATCGAGAATGGGATCTTCTTCCCCGATAATCTCGGCACCAACCTGATGAAACTGGCGATATCGACCCTTTTGAGGACGATCATACCGAAAGTGTGGTTCGATATAGTAGAGGTAAACGGGCTGTGGTTCTTCGAGCATATGCTCGAGGTACGCGCGCATCACTCCTGGGGTACTCTCGGGCTTCATCACGACCTCACGACCTCACTTATCC
>CAZDFE010000035.1:0-8757 GCA_964504755.1 uncultured Candidatus Peribacteria bacterium | reverse complement strand
ACTCTCGATATTCCTGCTGGATTTACTGGATTTACTGTGATGAGTACTCCAGGTGGTTCGGTCGATGCTTCTACTGCGACAGGTGGTATAAATGGGAATGGATACATCGATGTTTCAGGAATCAGTCTCGCGATCGGACAATCTCGTACGATCGTCTATCGAGTCACCGCACTCCATACGCTCGATCCTGCTACCACGATCCCTACCACTGCGACCGTCGGAAATAGTAGCGAAGGAGCGATCGGTGGAACTCCGAGCGTTCCGGTTACGATCCATGCCCCACGATTTATCGTAACGGCTCATGAGACGGATAATAATGGTGGAGTACTTCTCTCGGACGATACCATTACACATACACTGACACTCGTGAACTCGGGTTCCACTCCCGGAACTACGGTTACGGTATCGATTCCATGGAGTACGGGAGCGACCTATGTGACGGGAAGTCTCATCTTCCAGACGGGAACACTCATTGATACGGGAAGTATCATGATCGATGAGATCAATAATCTCGTTACTTTCACCATCCCGAATTTTCCAGTAGGAGCTCCTGAGACGATCGTCTATCAGACTCGTGCGATCGGTCCTGTCGGAACCATGATCCAGACACAGATCGAGCTCGATTCCCTCGAAAATATCGGTGCAACGGGATTCAGTAATATCCTCACGATCAGTACGAATGTTTCCATATCCCCAGGTCCAGGTGGTGGTGGAGCGGGATCGAGTGGTACTCCTGCTCGAGGTACAAGTACGACACTCATTTCTCCAAAAAATATTACCCCAGTACCAACCATCCTCGTTCCTGATATATCGAAAAATACAGAAAAACCTGAGAAATCACCAAAAAAACCACGTACCTCTGAGAATCGTCTCGAGCAACTCGTCGCTGAATATCAGACAAAATTTGCTCGACTCCAACAGTTAACGAAAGAAGAACAAACTCCAGGAACATCTGGAATTCTCAAGTATCCGAAGCTCCTGCCTCAGACGGGAAAAACTATTCTCGAACGTATCAAAAAACTTTCGAATGTAAAACTCTCACTCGATGCTCCCGTGTTCTCGAAATGAGGAACGAATGTGAATGATGATCTCTCATTCTGGCTTTCGGATGTTCCAGAGATTGACCGAAATCGTGATGAATACATCGTACTTCCATCGAATGGTATGATCACACCGATCAATGTTGTACCCAATGAAAGTGCTGATTATTCGAAGCTCGTGAATGGTCGCGAAATCAATGTGAATCAATACCTGAAGTCAGGAGTCCTCGTCTATCCAGGAACTAATAGTCTCGGATATGGATCCGTGGGAAATACGGTTATTTTCGGTCATTCATCCTACTTTAAGAACGATACAGGACGGTATAAGACCCACTTCCAGAAAATTATCGAACTCGAATCGGGTGAAGAAATCTGGGTCTATCAGAAACAAGAAGATGGGAGCTATAAACGTTTTCGATATATCGTAACAACATCGTATAACACTCCATCTTCGGATACATCCGTACTCGCTGCAGGAATCGGGAAAAATCTGACACTCTTCACGTGTACGCCGATCGGTGGTATTTCGGGTCGTTGGATCGTTCAGGCGAAATATATCGACGAAGAAAAACAATACCTAGAATCAGTTCTCTTTGGAGCAAATCTGACAAAAGAAGAAAAAAATACGGTAAAGCTCTTTCTTGATACCCTGAAAGGGAAGAGTGATATTGAGAGAAAATCTATTCTCCTCAAGCAATTTGAGACACTTACGTCCCAGAAGAAAAAATCTCCACTGCAACAGTATTTTCTCATGCAAATCGCGAAAAGCTATCATACGCTCTAAAAAAAATAAGCGGACTCCCCAGTCCGTTTTTTTATTGGTATAAAAATATAAAATAGTCAAACTCTATTTATACGAGAAAATATTGATTTGTTTGTACTGGCGTGGTGGATGTGGTATGCTCGAACTATATCAAAACTCTGTATGATTTTTCGTTTTTCTCGACGTACTTACTTCCAGGTATCTCGCGCTTTTCGCCCCTATCGCTTTCGATTCTTTCTTTTCTCGATCGTATTTTTGAGTGCGCAGATTGGATTTTCTTTTCGAGATATTCCAGCATTTGCTGATATTATCGGAATATCGTCCAGTATATCCGAGAGTCCAGTGCACACAGACAAGATCGCGAATACCACCTCTATCGTTACCACTAAAAATAGCACTGCTCTGGTATCATATAAGAATTCAGAAAAAATAAGTGATGGATCATGGATTCTTCCATATCGAACAAATCCTATCTCAGATACCTCATGGATAGGAACATTTCCTCAAAATCAAAAACAAAAATACTTCCTACGATCATACGTTCCTCCCACATTTTCATCCGCACCGTCGCAGATAAACACGGTATCATGAGTCAGTTTGGGCTCATATTCCGCCTATCCGACTCTCCCACTTGCTTCATTAGCCATGAATCTGGCTCCTATGTATCCTTCTGGTGGAGGGTGAAGTAGTGTATCGGCGGGTCAAATACTCGAAACCCTTCTCTCAGGAATGGGTATACTTTCGGGAGATATACTTCCGACGGATAGCATTCTTCAGGCATTCTCGAAAATCCAGGGAAATACGAAACGCCTCGAACAGGATATGGTGACACTGTCATGATCTTGGAACTGAGTCCAATCAACTCTCCATGATGCAGTCACACTTGGAAGTGCGAATGGATTATTTCTCTCAGGACAACAACTTTCTCTCGGGCTTGCTTCCTCTGGTTCGAACGGAGCACTTAGCAATACGGATTGGAATACATTTAATGCAAAAATAAGTTCTCTCAATGGTCTCACTGGGATGAATCAAATTTTTGCCGTGAGTACAGCTGGGAATAGTTTTTCGGTGAGCTCCAGTGGGAATACTCATACATTTATTCTTCCCGATGCTTCTTTGCTCGCTCGTGGACTGGTATCTACTGGTGCACAGAGTTTTCTAGGTACAAAAACATTTTCGAGTGCACCTATATTTTCTGGCTTTACCGCAGGTTCTATCCCATTTATTGGAAGTGGATGAGTTCTGGCTCAGAATAATTCTCGACTCTTTTATGATGCGACGAATATCCGTCTCGGAATCGGGACAAATACTCCTTCGAATACGTTGACGGCTTCGGGTGTGAATCCTCTCGCTCTAATCGGAGTACAAAATGGGACAATAGCTGATAGATTTTTGACCATTACTGCAACAGGATTAGTCCGACAGGTTTCATCGGGAAGTCTCGCAACGACGCTATGTACGGGATCGGTGACCCTATTTTGTAATGGAGGAAATCCGAGCATAGCGAATATGAGTCTCGGAACGACTACCAATTTTTGACTCGATTTTCGAACGAATAATCTCACTCGAATGAGTCTTTCTGGAGGCCCCGTAGGAAGTGGCACCATTCTAAATTTTCTAAATTCTACGAGTAATACACTCCTTTGGAATACGGCTGGAGTCGGATTTCCGACGTTGACGAGTCGGAGTGCTGGCACGAAAATGGTATTGTATCCAAATATTGGAACGGGAACGGTAGACTATGCTCTCGGCATCGGAACGAACACACTCTGGCAATCGGTCCCGACCACTACTGGTATTTTTGCCTGGTATGGAGGTACGGGTGCGATGATGACCCTCTCGAATAATCAACTCTCCCTGACGCAATCAGGAGCAAATTTTTCTCTCTCTGCACCCAATGCGTATGGGTCGATCGGACGAGCTTCGAATAATTCCTATGTACTCGATGTATATCGTTCTATAGTGAATAATGGATATACATCCCGTTATGGAGTCAATACAACCCTGAATCGCAGTGAGGCTCTCGATCTGACGGCTGGTGGAACGATCTACACCATGGGACAAAATACAAATGTGTCCTATACTCAGTCGGCTCTCCATACCCTGGGGACTATTGATGTTCGTGGTACGAGTACGAGCGTGACATCGAATGCTACGAAATCAGGAGCGACGATCAATGTCTATGGAATAGTATCAAATGCCACAAATGTTGGCATAGGTCATGCGAATATACTCTACGCCATTAATACTACTGCGAGTTCTACGAGTTCTGCTCTCACGAATCAGAATGTTCTCTGAGCATGAAACTATACCGCATATAACAATGGTACTGGTGTTGTTACGGCGCTTTATGGCCAAAACATTACTGCCTATAATAATAGTAATACTGGCACGATCGGGAATCTCTATGGGGTAAATATTAGCACTAATGTGGGAATCGGAAAATGATCGGTATGAGGAAATTATGGAATCAGCGTGAATACGAGCAATGGAGGTACAACACAGCGTGCCTTGAACTACTCATCTTACATTTCTGATATTATGAGAACTCCTTCCGTCATAGATGGAATCTATGGAACGACGTACTATAATGCCACAGGAAGTACTCCATTTATTCGTGGAATGTACTCTGCTGCATATGTGGCCACTGGTTCTGCCACAGCAGTTCGTGCGGGGGAGTTTGATGCGCGTGATGGTTCTGGCGGAACGATCGGAGTCTATGGATACGCCCGAGCGAATCTCATGCAAACAGGCTCATACCTTCGAGGCGGATCGTTTAGTATTGATGCTTATGGTACCACGAACTTCAAAACTATAACGGATGCCTATGGTGTATATAGTTCCACCTCTAATAGTGCTGGAACAACGTGGGCAAAATATCTGAATCAATATGGTGGATATTTCTCTGCGAGTGCTTCTGCGAGCTCGAATACTGCGTACGGTCTCCATTCGCAAGTCACGGGTCCTGCAAAAAATAATTATGGAATCTATGCCAATGTATCGAGTGCAACCGCAACTGGTACTGAGGGTTTGACAAATAATTGGGGTATTTATATCAATGGAGCAACGAAAAATTATCTCGCGGGAAGAGTGGGAATTGGCACCACCACTCCTACGAAAGCGCTCGATGTGGCAGGAGATATTACTGCTTCTGTTTCTGTGAGCTCTGCTCTCATAAATGCTTCAGGAAGTCTCAATATTGCTGGAAAAAAAGTGTTATCCATGCCATCAAGCAGTCCAGAACGTGGGCCATGGAATCCATTTTGGAACGCTCTGGGGAGTAGTAAATGACTCTTTCAGGATGAGGATTTTGCTCAGGGAATGAACGGAATTGTTGTGTATAATAATTCTGGAGGAACTGGAGTGACGATCATCCGACAGACGGGACAAGTAGGAGTTCCAAATTCGAGCGGTGTTCGACTCAAAATCACCTATGATGGAATTGCTGCCGTCAGTCCTGGATACGGAGGATTTCTCACACCATTTACGCCAGGGTATAATAAAACATACGTGCAACGATTCCGAGCACTCTTACCTGTGGGCTATTCTCTCGTACTCGCAGAAAATGCTCAGGGAACGAATAATACTTCTTACTGGCTTACGGATGTGCAAGGAACGGGGAAGTGGGAAGACTATATTCGTATTTCTCATGCGGGGAATACGGGGGCTCTATCGGTAGGTGGTCATGTCTACATCACAGGTGGGACGGGTGCGGTGACCTGGTACCTGGCATCGCTTAATGTCTATGAGATGAATACCTCTCAGTATATGGCGAATAATACCTGGCAAGGAGGTCAGACGTTTGCTTCTGGTACGATACTTTCGGGAACGGGTATCTGGAATGCTTCTGGAAGTGTTGGTATTGGTACCTATACTCCTGCGACGAAGCTCCAGGTGCTCGGAGATATTCGAGTAGGAACGAGTGGAACGAATGGTTGTATCCAGGGATTTGGTGGGGCGACGATCGCGGGAACGTGTAGTTCCGATGAGCGCTTGAAATCCAATATTTTCGATATCGGAAATGTTCTCGAAAAATTCCAAGACCTCAGAATCGTGAACTATAACTGGAATCATCTTGCTGCCGATCTGTATAAAAATGATGCCTCTCAGAAGCAAATGGGTTTTCTCGCACAAAATATCGAAACCCTGTTTCCAGAACTCATTTCGACGAATACTGAATGATATAAACAGGTGAACTATTCCGCGATGAATCTCTATGGTCTCGAAGCTATAAAAGAGCTTAATACCAAAATGAGTCAGTCGCTTTCTGGAGTGAATCTGAGTATCGCGGATCTCTCGGCTCGAAATACAGCGCTCGAAACGAATCAGAGTATGCTCTTTTCAGAAATGAGTAGTCTTTCTGGAAAAGTCTTCTCGATCGGAAATATGACAGGAACAGTTGTGAATAATTATTATTCCACCACGAACCAAACGATCATTCAGAATACAGGCTCAACGGATGTTTCTGGATCGGGGATCATCCTTCCTGCGAATATCACGATTCTCGATCAGATCGAGCAAACGATCGACACACTCTTCTTTCGCATCGCGGTTATATTTCGAGAATCAGTACAATTTCTAAAAGAGGTCAACTTCGTTTCTCGGGTCACCTTCGAAGATCGAGATATGGCAGGCACTGCGATTATACCAATAGGATCCAATCATATACATGTGTCATTTATCCGTCCATATGAGTGAATTCCGAAAATTACACTCAGTTCTGATAGCTTCATTGCTCATCGTGTAACTAATAAGACCAAATACGGATTCGATATTGAGATGGAGCGATCATCAGATCAGGTTGTCTATTTTGACTGGATGGCACTCTATATTCCATGAAATGATACCGTTACGGTTGTGGATGCAAATCCCAGTGTTTCCTCTATAAACACTGCCAGTGGAGAAAGTATTTCTCTCATTGCTTCAGATTCATGAAGTATGATTGCTTCGGATTCTGGAACGATCACATCTGGGCCTTCAACGGATATTATAGTCGCACCAGAATGATGAGAAATAGTTCCATATACCGCAACAGGGGGAATGGAAAATGGTTCTGGATCCGTTTCGGGAGAAAGTAATGTTTTATAAAAATAGTATATAAGAAATGAATACAGTAGCACTTCCATCATCTGGAGAACTCATGCCACAAAGTTTCCTATTTGATACTCTTGTAAGACAAATCAATGCTGGAAATCCTAGAATCACTGTTTCTTTTTCTCAGCTCTGTCAAGAACTACGTCGTGAGGAAAAAGAAGTATGTGATTTGTTACAAATTCATATAAATCGTTCTTGGCAATTGGCAAGAACGATTTCTGATACGCATGATATGGTGGGTGATGTATGCTGAGATGTGCCAGTGAAGCATGAAGGTGTACCTGATACACAAGTATTGGATTTGAGTTATCAAGTAGCATGAGAGATACGTGATTTGAAGATACAACTTTTAGATTTTGTGCGAGCCAGATGATATGAGCTCGATGATCCATCTGGATTAGTACTGATTGATCTATGAAGTCATATGACTTTCGTGAAAAAGGCTGAGAATGCCCTATTGAGAGCTCTAGATATCCGAGCTTTATGAGTCTAGTTGCTTTCTATCAGCCTCATTTTCTCTTCTCTCGATAACTGTTTGATCGCATATTCTCGTTTACACGCTTCACTTCTCGAAGCGTGTTTTTCGCTATAGATGAGCGTGACGGGACGACGTACTCTCGTATATTTCGCTCATTTCTCACTCTGGTTATGTTCAGCGAGTCGCCGTTCGAGATCGGTCGTAATCCCCGTATAGAGGGTAGTATCGGCGCACTCTACGATGTACACGAAATATTCCATATTTATGATTTCATGGTTTCAGGACGATGGACGAGTGATACCAGCACGAAGCTAATGATCATAAGGAGAAACCAAGCCAGTATTTTTTCTACACCAACCATATGCCATACGACCGATTGTGAAGGGTAAATCCAGATGCGCATCGAGGTCGCGATATTCTCCGCTATCCATATAAATATGGAAACGAGAAAAAATCAAAATGCCAGATTCATCGAATAGTAGGTTTGGTGGGGTCGAAAGTGGATCATAGTTTTCCCGAACAGAAATAGAGTAAAAATCAAAATAATATAGCGAAAATCCATGATAAAGTGATGTGTGAAAAAGTTCACATAGATCGCGAGTGCGAGGAATATAGTCGCCGTCCGATTCGGATATGACGTATAATGGAATCAGAAAATCCGCCACACTCGAGCGATGTAGCTCCCTACTGCCGAATACATAAAACCCGCAAACAGTGGAACTCCCATAATGCTGAGTAGGGCAGGCTCAGGATAGCTCCATGATCCGATCGACGGATGCGTCTTAAATACTTCCATTCCCATCGCGATGATATGAAACATGAGAATAACACCCACCTCTTTCCATTTCTCGAGCTTCATGAGGATGAGACCGATCTGAAATACGATGGCAGCGAGAAAGAGGAAATCATACCGATACAGGATGTTCTCGAACGGATAGTAGAACTTCGTCACGATCATCATGGCGAGGAGAAATCCTCAGAACATCGAGGCATAGGCCTGCTTCCGTACGAAAATGATACAATCAGAAAGGTATATATGCATACGGAAACTATAGGAAAAGTTTCATAGAAATCAAAAGGTATTTATGAATAAGAAAATAAATTTGACAATAATGAGAGAGAGTTATACTATAAGTGTTATATAGTAATTATTCTTTGTATGTGAACTCCTGATGTACCAGGTTCTGATGGAAATATCCCCGCTCATCTTACAACACCTAATATTTCTCTTGCTGAACGCCTTAAAGTTCGTGCTGAGAATATAGAAGTGCTGATTCAGGAAATATTTCCACTAAAAGCATTTCAGCAGCTTGTTGAAGATAAATATATAGATTTCCAGGCGGGGAAAATTGTTAATATTACCTTTTCGAGCATACCAGGAG
>CAZDFE010000034.1:6512-8804 GCA_964504755.1 uncultured Candidatus Peribacteria bacterium | reverse complement strand
CAAAGGCTTCAGGATTCCTCCTGGCAGAGCCAGGGGATTAGGAATTAGGATTTATAGCTCATAAACATCAAGCTCTCCCACCCTGATTATAGTAATTAACTCATTGATCAAAAAGCGTATCAAAGTTGGAGAAATTCGATTGACTGTTTCATGCATCTAATTTAGACATACCAATATAGTTAAAGTATATCTATGGTACCATAAAATATATTACTTTGCAAAATTAAATTACTTTTGTTTTCACTTTATCATCATCGGAAATTCCACCAATGCCATATATATCCGCTTATAGCGCTTGCGTGGTTCGAGGATAAGGCGATAGAGCCATTCGAGTCCGAGCTTCTGGAATATGAGAGGGGCGCGTTTCTGGAGTCCGAGGAGAAAGTCGATCGACGCCCCCACACCGAGTCCGACCACTTTCTGAGTTTCTGGGAGAAATGAGAAAATCTCGAGAAGTCGTTGTTCTTGTTTTTTCATCCCGAGGCACGAGAATACGTATGCAATATTATTTTCTTCGATATACTTCGCGAGTTCTTCGGGCGATTTTTCTCCATCGAAAAAAAGATGAATATCGAGTCATGGAAATGTGGATTTCAATCGATCCAAGAGTGTTGCTTGGATTTTTTGTTTTTCGACTTCAAATGGATTTTCTGGCGTCATGATGCGATAACTATCGATCATGAGGATTTTCTTTTTCTGTTGTTGCGCATAAGCGAAAATATCACGCGTCAGATCACTTCCTTTGATAAGCTCTCCATATTGCTCTTGCATTTTTTGTTTCTGGAAAAATACCCGAATACCAGCAGTAAAAAATCCCATTCCTTCCTGCATGAGCGAACCCAAGTAGAGCCCATTGGCATCAGGTGTATTATAGGTAGCCTGTTTGAGAATATCGAGAAATTCTCTATCACGCGAGGCACGCACCAGAATCTCAGGATTCGGCGTGAAAACGAGAGTCTTCTGAGAAACTTTCTGGAGAATATCAAGAAATTCTGAATATCGTCCGCGATAAAGATTGAGTTCGAGAAAATGCATATTCACTAGTTACGACCAAAATCATCCTCGTACCGAACAATATCATCTTCTCCCGTATAACTTCCACACTGAACTTCGACGATCACGAGCGGTTCCGTCCCGGTATTCGCGAGCCGATGAAGATGACGTGCTGGTATATAGCACCCCTCGTTCTGGCGAAGCATACGAATCTGTTCGACTCCAGAAAAATCTGGATCCCGAACATCCACCGTCGCCACTCCTGATACCACTGTCCAATGCTCACTTCGTTTTTCATGGGACTGAAGCGAGAGACGTTTTCCTGGATGAACGATGATTTTCTTTACCTTATAGAGTGGGCTGTCTTCGAGAACATAGTAGACTCCCCACGGACGATTCCCTACTTCGAGATATCGCCCTTCAGTCAGTTCTTTTGGTAATTCTGCGATTTTTGCTTCGAGTTCTTTCTCATCGGTTTTATCCTTTGCTTTTTTTATAAAGTCACTTGAATTGTGTGTTTTTGCTCCCAGTCCATCGACGATTTCGACTCATTCACTCCGAAGAAGCACTGCCTCAGGAATCTCACTCGCGAAACGATCCCCTCCTTTCGTAAAAATAATTTTTACATACTTTCCACTGGCTTTCGCCTCATCGATCAGCACTTTCAGGCTCGCACAGACACTCCCATCCTGATCGATCGAGAGAAATACGCGATCTACCGGCTTCAGAGCTCGAACGACATCACATCGAAATTTCTCATCTTGGAAACTTTTTACTCCACGCTTCATCTCCGCCTGTCTATCATTATTTACGATCACCCAGAGCTCATCGGCTCATGCCTCTGTTTTCGAGAGTTCGAGGCATTCGATATGTCCAGGGTGGATCGGATTCGCGTACATCGATGTGATAGCGAGTGTAGTCATAGGGAAAATATTAGAATATAAGAGATTGTAATCGTTTCTCGAAGGAATCAAGTGAAAAATCACGAGCCCGCTCGATCGCATCTGATTGTATCGCCTGTGCGCTTTCTGGAGAGATAGATCGGATACACGTTCTGAGCGCTTCTATCCCTTCAGAACGATCGGCTATATCGATGAGCCAACCTGTTTTTCACGGGAGAACCGTCTCACGAAGACCTCCTTCGTTGACTCCCACGACGGGCGTCCCACATGCCATCGATTCGACGGGCGACATTCCGAAATCTTCATCCACGGGAATATAGATCGTCGCGATCGCACCCCGAATGAGTGCGAGTAATTCCCTATCATCAGGCGCTTCACGAGCAATAATATTCGGGGA
>CAZDFE010000034.1:4777-6502 GCA_964504755.1 uncultured Candidatus Peribacteria bacterium | reverse complement strand
GTAATCGCGAATTTTCGCAAGTATTTCATCTTTCATGGGATCGTTTTTCCCATAACTAAAAATGAGTTTTTTTTCTGGCATTTCACAAAATGCCTCCACGATCATATCAACTCGTTTCGGTGGAGAGAGTCGCGCCCACGAATAGAAATACTCTTTTGGCCCAAATGGTGTCACACCCGAATCTCCTGGCGTGAAAAATGTCGTATCCGTCGGCGGATAGACAATCTCCGAAGTATATCCCGTAAAGTCATATAATCGTTTTTCTACATTGGCTGAATTCGTGAATATCTGATCGAATTGAGCGAGATTCCTCTCATAGAGTTTCGCGAAAAAAGAAAACGCAAGCGCGAAAATCGGTCGAAAAAACCAAGCAATATTCGCCAGATACTTCGATCGAAAATCGTAGAGGTATCGCGGTGGTGTATGGCAGTAATAGTATTTCTTCTGTTTTTCCGAGAGATGACGGAGTGCTCCGAGGCAATCGCCCGAAAAAATCACGATATCGTACTCGCGCAGAATCCGAGCCTTCCAGAAAAAACGCCACTTCAGGATCAGATGACGAATTCACTTCTGAAAAACAGGTTTTCCGAGAGCAATCATCTTCCCTGTAAATCCGAGTTCGCGCGGATCAAAACTCCCTTCCGAGAAAAATCCAGCCACCAGATCTGCATCCAGACTCTTGGCCATAAGTGTTACCAGCCGCTCCCCTCCCCCACGATAGAGAAATGCATCATGGAGAATGGCAATTCGAGGTTTTTTGGTATCTGTGTTTTGCATGTCGAAAAGAATATTGAATTCTCGAGGGAAAACAATAGAATTTCGAGGCAATACATTTCAATTATGCTTAAAGCAATTATTTTTGATTTTGATGGAGTCATCTGAGATACCTATGAGATGAATTACACACTATCAAAACTCTTCGATACACATATCTCAGAAAGGGATTTCCAAGATCATCATAATGGAAATGTTTTTGAAACACCAAAGATTAAATTCAAACCAGAAGATATACCAGTATTTTTTACAAAATCACGAGAATATTTCACAGAAAATAATATCTTCCCCATACAGGAAGTGATTCAAAATCTTTCGAAAAAGTATCAGCTTTTTATTGTTTCCAGCACAATAGATGACAACATAGAATATTTCTTGAAAATCGGAAAAATAAATCAATATTTTCTAAGAATCCTCGGATGTTCAACACATCCATCAAAGGTGGAAAAATTTAAAATGATATTCTCAGAACATAATTTACAGCCAGATAATTGTATATTTATTACCGATACCATTGGAGATATCAAAGAAGCTCGACATCTTAATCTTAAAACTATAGCCGTAACTTGGGGATATCATCCAAAGGAATTACTAGAGAATGAGAAGCCATATATTCTAGTAGATACCCCTCAAGAACTTTTTGAATTTATAAAAAATGAAGCCTAAACGTATCGCTATCATCACTGACTGGCTCATCGACTTCGCATGAGCCGAACTCGTCATTTCGCATCTGCTCGAGATGTTTCCTCATGCGGATATCTATACGAGCGTGCGCTTCATGAAGCATCCGATGCTCGAGTGACGACGAGTGCATACCAGTTGGATTCAGCATATTCCATTTCTAAATAAAAAACATAAACTCGCTGGCATCCTTCGTCCGTGGGCATTTCGGAGTTTCGATCTTTCTGGCTATGATCTCGTGATATGTTCGACGAGCGCAGAATCCAAGCA
>CAZDFE010000034.1:0-4767 GCA_964504755.1 uncultured Candidatus Peribacteria bacterium | reverse complement strand
CGATGGGAAAATGGAATCGTTCCCGTCATCCTGACGCAGGAAGGATCCAGGAAGATCAAACAAATACCCTAGATTCTTCGCAAAACTCAGAATGACGAAACCAGAAACCAAAGGTAATCGTCTATTGTCATACGCCCACACGCTACTACTGGAGCCATGCGAAGGAATATGAAGCTATGATGGAATTCGGAATATTTAACCCATTGGTTCGCTCTGTATTTCGCCTCGTAAAGTGATGGATGCAAAAAGTCGACTATGAGGCGGCGCAAAGAGTCGATTATTTTATCGCGAATTCCGAAAATACGAAAAAACGAATCCAACAATACTACGACCGAGAGAGTGAAGTCATCTATCCAGGAATCGAAATTCCAGAAAATATTCTGGAACATGAACCAAAAAGTGAAACATGAAAATACTATATTTCGGTCGGACGATGCATTCCGTATAAGAAATTCGATCTCCTCGTTGATGCTTTTAACCAAAATGGGAAAAAACTCATTCTCTGTACGGCCACAGATACGAGCTTCTATCGTGAATTACGGGAAAAATCAGCGAGTAATATCGAATGGAAATTTCGCGTTTCTCACGAAGAAAAAAACAAACTTCTCCAAAATGCGAAGGCATTTCTCTTTCCTCCAGAAGAGGATTTCGGACTCGTTCCACTCGAAGCGATGGCACTCGGAGTGCCCGTGATCGCCTATGGGAAATGAGGCGCTCTCGAAACCGTGATCGATGGAAAAACAGGAGTATTCTTCACTCCACAAACCGCCGAGGCACTGAATGAAACTATCGGAAAATTCGAAACAATGGAATTCCAAAAAGAAGCAATACGAGATCATGCTCATCATTTCTCAAAAGAGCAATTCCAGGAAAATATAATAACCTTTATAGAAAAGTATGCCTAAGAAAAAGATTGCTTTTGTTTCTCCAGTCGGAAATGGTGGCCCCACAGAGCTCTATAAACAACTCGTTCCTTTTTTAAATGAGAAGTATGGAGATATATTCGAATGCACTTTGATTCATAGTACACTCGAATGGCTCAAGCTGCACGCCAATATGAAAAGGTATGATATTATTATTAGTGTACTTCCCTTTCTTTGGAAACCACCCCATTGTAGATTTATTCTGAATATTCATGGTGATTATCGGATGGATCAAGGGATGCACAGTGTATGAGCTCTCCTTGCATATTTGTACCCATATTCAACACTCTTTGCAGATTGCCTAATCTTTCCATCCGAGTATCTGAAAAAAACATTATGATTTACCCACCAAAAACAATTGGTTATAGGAAATTTTTGTGCATTTCCTATAAAAGATGAACCTAAAGTGTACGGGGCTGAGAAAAGAGATTTTACTTGGATAACCACAACTAACTGGAATAATCCCCATAAAGCGAAAGCCACCTTAGAACTCATAGAAAATATCTATCATGGAAGCTATGGGGATCGGAAGATTACATGGAACATCATCGGTGGATGATGGGAAAAATACGAAACAGATATCCAAAACATCCTACAAAAAAGGAATTCTCCAATATCACTCCAGTGTCTAGGATTTAAAAAAAATGAAGAAGTATTTTCCCTCCTCAATCAGAGTGATATATTTATCTATGCAACTCATGCAGAATCTTTTGGTATTGCGATACTAGAGGCGGCAAGCCAATGACTTCCCCTTATACTTATGGATCATCCAGCATTTCATGGGCTCTGGGATGAATCTAGCATACATTATTCTTATCAGGCAATTTCGGAGGAACTTATGAAACTTATGGACGATGTCCTATATCCCCAGAAGCGAAGTCATGAAAGTCTTAATGATGCTCATAAATTTAAAAAAGAGAAAATTATTCAGCTATGGAAAAACTTTCTTTCTGACGAATTCTTTCCGTAAAATCCCTATAAATCTTCTCTACAGAGAACTCTTGCTCCATTCTATCTCTTGCTCCTCTTCAAAATGATTCGAGAATACCTTTATTAAAACACTTAATAAGTGTTTTCTTTATATCTCAGATTTCTAGGGATGGGAAGATAAAACCCGTCTGGCCATCTAGCATGTAATAACATGCACCCACTGTTGGACTAACAATTGCAGGTATTCAGGATGCATTTGCTTCAGGAACCACCATTCATACAGCTTCGTTAAAACTTGGTAAAACAAGAAGATCATATTTTTTATAGATTTCTGGCATTTTTTCTGCTGGAACTTTTTCGAGAAATATGACAGACTCTACAAGTCACAAAGTCTGTACTTTTCCTCGAAGCATATCCATCATATGCCCACTACTTCCGAGTAGAGAAAGACGAAAATTATCATGACCCTCATCTTTTAACTCTGAAAGCGCATGAAAAAGAATTTCGTGATTTTTATATCAGACAAACCGTGCCACCATAAGCATTTCCAGAATACCATTTTTTATGAATGTTTTTTTCTCATCTGGAACGTATATTTTTGTATCTATCGGAATAGGGAGTATAGAAAGGAGATTTTTTTGGATTCCATGAGCATTAAAAAAATCCATACCCATCTCTGAATATATAAATATCCCAGATACACGCCTTTGGAATAAGCAAAGTAAAAATGTAAAAATACGGAGTACACTGCGAGGAAAAATGCCACGTGGAAACATTTTCGTCTCAGAATAAAGAAAAATCTGTGTTTTCTGTGAAAAAAAAGAATATAGTATTGTCTGCCAGAAGTAGAGATTATAATAATCCATAACTACAATAATATCAGGAACGGTAAGACGAAGAGACGATATAAGTCATAAGAAATATTTCGGCGGAGAAAGCTCAAGTCAAAAAATCCGATTCAACGTATGAATGAATCTCACAAAAAGAAAATCGAGAAAAATAATATTCACATTTTCAGGGATTTTTTCTCGAATATTCCAATCTGGATAGAGTATCACATCAAAATCCATCAGTAAGCTCCGAATAAGCGGAACATGCAAGTGGTTTGGCCCGATAAATGCTATTTTATATTTATGATTCATATGTTTTAATAAGTTTTCTCCATTCTTGGAGAGATTTTTCGAGAGAAAAGACTTCTGCACGTTCTCGTAAAACACATGGCAGGAAGTCTGAAACATGCGAATCAAAAGAAGAAAGAATATCATACATATCTTGCTCTTGGTGATTCATGGGAACATTGAGAGAAAGTTCTAATGTTTCCGAAGGGGAAACCATATATCAATACGGAGTGGATGTGGGGATAGACTGACTTAAGCTATTATGAATCAGACGAAGTGCTGGAATATCAGACGAAATTATCGGAATACCCAGCGCAAGAGATTCAAGAAATACAAGACCAAAAGATTCAGCAAAACTCGGAAGTACAAATGCTGTTGCACGAGTATAGTATACCCATGGATTTTTCTGCACTCCAAGAAGTCGAATATTTCGTTGGAGGTTATTTTTTTTGATAAACAATCCTATAACATCGAGCATATCGCCATCTCCAATAATGACAAGATACTTTTTTGGATTATCTCGAACAAGAAAAGCAAAAGCACGTAAAAGTCCTATCCATCATTTTTGACAAGTCAAACGACCGATAGAAAGATAATAATGTTCTGGTAGATTATGAAAATCGAAAGGTTCTTGAGATTTATTAGTTATATCTTTTAGGGAAACTCCATTCTGGATAATATTATACTTCTTAACATTTGTCAATTTCACAAAATTATCTACAAGTGTCGACGAAACCAAAATTGAAATATCTGCAAACCGATATAATAAAAAAAACAGGGCTTTATATATAGAATTGTGTTGATATATAGATAGATCCTGATGAAGTACGGGAATAATACATATAGATGGACAAAAGAATCGCAAAAGAAGTGCAGAAAAGTTCACATCATCACCATGGGAAATAATACAATCTATAGAATTTTTTCTTACATATCGAGAAAGAATAAGGGAACGAGAGAATAGTTTTAGAAATTTTATAAAAAAAGAATGCGAAATGTTTTCTGAGGCAACGAAATTATTGCCAAAAAATGATTCATTTCTTTGAGAATCATAAAGAGCATAGAGAAACATATAATGACCATCTCCAGCAAGGGAATTATGTATTTCCGAAGCCATTCGTTGAAGTCATCAACCAATCTCACGAGAATGCAAAAAAGTAATAATACGCATGATTTATTTTTTTTCTTCGATATTTGAGGTGAATCACTTGTTTTGTCATACAAGAAGTGGTGCTATGGCGAAAAACTTTAGTCATTTTTGGACACGAGCTTGATTCGGGAGTCTATCAGCAGGATAGCTGATATATGGAGTAGAGAGTGAAAGCAGTTTTTTTGCTCACTCGAGAGTGATAATATACGCTCAAGCAAGATACAGCGGACGGAAAAAATGAACTGGTCGAATACGAGGATTTTTTTGCTGGAGCCTTTCCCAGGCAGAGAGAAGAATAGCTGCAATCATTCTTGGGAAAAAAGGAAATATATATTTTGGATCTTTCTCAAGATGGATTTTTTCGTGCCTATAAAAAACAGAAGTATCCATAAGTTCATAATTCAGAGAGAGATACTCCCAATTTTTTTGCTTCATAATGGTATCGATATTATCGAGACAATACTGGAGACGGCTATCAAAAATAGCATCATCCTCAAGTATCAAAGCTTTTTCTATTCATTCGCGTACGATTTTTTCATAGAGAGATATATGTGAAAGTGCGCAACCAATTTCTCATCGAGTAAAAGGATTGGTATTCATTTTCTTGGCATGTTCTTCATTATAACGACTTGCGATAACTTTCTGT
>CAZDFE010000033.1:0-8985 GCA_964504755.1 uncultured Candidatus Peribacteria bacterium | reverse complement strand
GACCCTTATAGGGTCTCTCTGTAAAAACCCCACGTTATACGTGGGGATATTTATTGCTTTTTCTAGGTGCCTTGATTTGAGTCCTGGTGATGTGGGCACTTTGTATAATCTTGCTATATCGTATCGTCGCTTTTGAGTTACTCTACATAAGGAGATAAATGAAGGTTTTCATGCCAAAGATTGTGAATCGATTGAGGCAGAAATAGCTGCGAATTACAATCAGGCACGCAAGTTTATTCGGAATGCACTCTGAATAATAAGTACGACGTCAACTCAATGATTTAATGATGAGATAAAAGAAATGAATAGACTTTTGAAGGTAATAAGAGAGGATTTGCAGTATTTTGATATGAATATGTTTATGAGAAGTGGGCAGTGAATGTATAGAAAAACTGGAATTGATCCAAATGACTAATTTTTTAGAAGATGATTTGGAATTAAAAAGTTCTACCAACTTGGTAGAACTTTTTAGAATTACTCCTTCATAAATATAAGCCCTTCGAGCGAGAATTTTTTCCCAGCGATCCAAGCACTCGGTGTGTCGAAGTCATCTTCTCCTTCGAAAAATCCAGCCTGATCACGACTGATATCATCAGCAACCATGAGCTTGAGTTTGCGCATGACACCAAGTTTTTCCATAACGTCATAGACACGATTCACGCCATCGATATAGCCCGTATTCGTCATGCGTACGATTTCTTCGATACGTTCTCCCGTGATTTCGAAATCTCCATCCTCACGACGCTTTATATGACATCGTTTCGGATCCTTTTGTCGCTTGAGGTCGTAGAGAGTGGTTGAGGTTTCTGTAACTCCTTCATTGATGGTATCTGATGTTTCTGTGAGAAATCCTTCCGTGTCTTCGATCGGAGTAGATTCGGTCTCTTTTTTTCGTTCTGGGATTTTCGAGATGAGGGCATCTTTGAGTTCATCGATGCGGATATATGCCCCCGCAGAGAGAGTGAGTTCTACTGATTTACCTGTGGTTTTTTCGAATGAATATTTCATTTCTTCGAGCATTTCTGGATCGATAATATCTGCTTTCGAAAATATAATCAGCTCGGGCTTTGCTGCCATCGTATCACTCCAGTTCTCGAGTTCTTTTCGGATAATTCGATAATTCTCGACCATCGCCTCTTCTCCTTGGCTCGCATCGAGGAGATGGATAATGATCGCACATCGTTCGATATGTTTGAGAAATTGTACACCGAGTCCTTTTCCTTCACTCGCACCTTCGATGAGCCCTGGCACGTCTTCGATGACAACAGAACGACCCTTGTGTTCCATGACTCCAAGGTTCGGGATGAGCGTTGTAAAGGCATAATCTGCGATTTTTGGTCGCACATTCGTGATGGATTGGATGAGCGTTGATTTTCCTGCATTTGGCAGACCAACGAGTCCCACATCCGCGACGAGCTTGAGCTCGAGTTTTACCGTTCGAGACGTTCCGATATCGCCGAGTTCTGCGAAATTCGGAGCCTGGCGCGTCGAGCTACAGAAGTGTGCATTCCCGAATCCACCACGTCCTCCTTCGCAGAGGGCATAGGTTTGTCCGGGGGTTGTGAGGTCAACGATGAGCTCATCATCTTCCACATCGGTCACGATGGTTCCCACTGGAACCTCGATGATCACATCTTCAGCACTCACTCCGTGCATGAGTTGGGTTCCGCCACGCTCCCCATCTTTTGCTTTGATAATTTTCGTATGACGAAATTTCATGAGCGTCGTTTCATGGGTGGTGGCTTTCAGGATGATATTTCCACCATCGCCTCCATCTCCACCATAGGGCCCTCCTTTTGGAATATACTTTTCTCGCCTCCAAGAAATCGCCCCATCTCCTCCTTTTCCCGCGCGAAATGAGACAATAACTTCATCGATAAACATGCTAGCAGAGTTTTTAGAATATAGAAGAGAATATGGTATTCTCACATCCGACAGACTATATGGAGAAACCACGAAAAAGCAAAAAAGGATATGAAAAACTTGCAAAATAAAATATTTCTATATCATGCATGCATTCTTTGTTTTTGAGTCTCTCAAAATCAATGCTTACTATTTCAGTATTTCGCTCTTATGGCAAAAGGTAAAACAACATTTCAAATCGGAAAATCTCAGAGTGGTCTTTCATGGTATATCTACCCAGTAAATAAGAAAAATCTTCCACAAGGGGAAAAACTTAAGCTCAAGAAGTATGACAAGAAACTCCGCAAGCACGTTGAGTTCACCTTCAAAGATGTAAAGTAATGCTATGAAAATGATCTCTATCATTGTAATACTCTTACTTGTATTCTTCTTAATTGGAGTTTTTACATTAAGATATATAACATCAAAGTCCCCATCTGTTATAGGTGGATGATATGATAAAGAAATTCAAAAAAAATAGTACGTATGTACTATTTTTTTAGTGCTAGATTTTCTTTAAAAAAGACCGTATCGACGGTTTTTTTAATATTTTGTAGAATTAGACTTTTTGTGCCAGTTCAAAATCAGGAATTGATGCGAGAAAACTATTTACCTCACTCGCTTTGCTACTTTGGAGTTCTCGATAGTACTCTTCGAGACTGATGAGGCGGGCATCGAGAAAGGCTCGCTCAGAATGAGAAAGGATTACTTTTGTGATTTCTTCATATTGCATGTTGTATTGGAGGAGTTTTTTGATGAGTTTTCGACTGACTTCCTGGTCGTTCATAGTGCCGAAGAGTTCTCGAAGCTTTGGGGAATTTGCTTTTTTTGTGCGAGGCATGAAAGAAAAAATTAGAGTGTGAATATGATTCGATCTGTTGATATGAGAATTCTATCGTATATTTTTTTTCTCGGCAAATTCTTTTCCTTGCATATGGGAATTTCGTGGTTATAAAAAGTTTTGCATTTTAACGCGTTCTTTCTATAATGCGCGGGCATTTTTTATGGATGCATTTTTATATCCTTCTTATGTATTTTTGCATAAGATGTTTAACCCATAGGATTTATGAGAAAATACGAACTCATGATGATCGTGAACCCTGCTCTTACTGAAGCAGATCGCGATGCGCTCATTGTCTCTATCGAGACTGAGCTTCAGGATGCGGGTGTTACCCTCATCGAAAAAAATCACCCAGGCGTTCAGCGTTTGGCATACCGAATTGCTTCATCGAGCGAGGGGTATTACCTTCTTTATACAGTTGAGCATGCTGGTGATTTTGTAAGTGTGACCAATGCTTTCAATATTAAGAAAGATATTTGGCGCTTTATGTTCACAAAGATCGAAGCATAATTTTATATATTACTTTTCCATACGTTATGAGGACTATCAACAAGGTTATTCTTATTGGGAATGTGACAAAAGATCCATTTATCAAGGCAACGGGTGGTGATAAAAAGGTAGCTACCTTCACGGTAGCAACGAATCGTTACTACAAGGGTTCAGCAGGAGAACCACTTTCTGAGGCTGAGTACACGAATTGTGTTGCTTGGGGGCCCCTCGCAGAACGTGCAGAGCAATTTCTCGTAAAGGGAAAACTCGTCTACATCGAAGGTCGTCTGAAAACTCGTATTATCGATAAAGAAGATGGTACGAAAATATACAAGACAGAAGTGGTAGTAGGACAACTCATTTTCCTCTCGAAACGCGAAGATTTCGAAACTCCAGGAGCTGATACGGATGCGTCACTTGATTATGATGATTTTTCTGATCTTGATGATAAGTTCTAGAACTTTTTACTTTCAACCTTTATTTCTATGGCTACTAAGGCAAAAAAACAGTGTCCGATCGACGCTGCGGGAATTACCCACATTGATTATAAAGATACTACTTTCCTCAAGCAGTATCTCACGAAGTTTAATCGCATTATTCCACGATACTACTCTGGAGTTTCTCTCGCGAATCAGAAAAAACTTGCAACTGCGATCAAGCGTGCGCGTTATATGGCACTCATTCCATACGTACTCGAAGTTCGTCGTCCTGCTGGATCACAGGTAGTTCCTACCGAACTTCCGAATGCTCCAGTTCTCGATGAGAATGCAGTTGCTGTCTAAATCCTAAAAAAGAGCGAGCCTGGTCAGACTCATTCAATTCCCACTCTTTTGGTATAAGCTTTGTAAAAAATCTTCCGTTTTTGGTCATTCGGGAGATTTTTTTTGACAAAAAGGGGAGAGCGTGCTATGATAGCCCTGTCATTTTATTTTCTTTTCTTTTTCGTATATGACAAAAATGAAATCTCTTGCACTTGCTACCGTTGCAACTGCTCTTGCAGTGGAATCAACTTATGCTATTGATTTTGGTGGTAATAAAGTCCAACAAAACGTTCAAGGAACGGGTAATAATGCTGATGTCGCAGTGCAGAATCTGGTATCGAATGCTATGCTTTTTCTGGGTATCGTTGCGGTACTCTACGGTATCTGGGGAGGGTTCCTCATGGTCACTGCAGGTGGTGATGAGGAAAAGGTAAAGAAGGGCCGAACGATCCTTGTTCAGGTAGCGATCGGTCTCGTGGTAATCTTCCTTGCAAATTCGATCGTCCAGTTTGTACTTACTCAGATTCTCAAACCATAATTGTTACATGACTTCAATCCCCCGAAAAACGGGGGATTTTTTTATTGTCTTTTTCCGAGCTTTTGTTATATTAGAGCCGTTTGTATCATTTGCATCTTAATTCATCCATTATGCCGTACGATCATATCAGTCTCGAACAAAAGTGGCAGAAATTCTGGGAGGAAAATCAGATTTATCTCACGCCTAACCCTTCTCCTGAAGGAGAAGGGAATACTCAAAATCCTCCTTTTTCTGACTCAAAACCGAAAAAATATATTCTCGACATGTTCCCATATCCATCGGGTGCAGGACTCCATGTGGGGCATCCGAAAGGGTATACGGCGACGGATATTGTCTCACGATTTTATCATGCGAAGGGATATAATGTGCTTCATCCGATGGGATTCGATGCATTCGGACTTCCGGCTGAGAACTATGCGATCAAGACAGGAACCCATCCAGCGGTGACCACGGCCGCGAATATCGCAGTTTTTACGGAACAACTGAAATCCCTCGGATTTTCGTATGATTGGTCACGGGAGGTGGATACGACCGATCCGGGATACTATCAGTGGACGCAGTGGATTTTTCTCGAACTGTTCAAGCGTGGACTTGCCTACGAGCAGGACTTGCCGATCAACTACTGTCCGTCCTGTAAGACGGGACTCGCGAATGAAGAAGTTCTTTCTGATAATACTTGTGATCGCTGTGGAACCCTCGTAGAACGTCGACCGATCCGTCAGTGGGTTCTCCGAATCACAGAATATGCGGATCGTCTGATCGAAGACCTCGATGGACTCGATTGGCCCGAAGGTATCAAGGAAATGCAACGAAACTGGATCGGGAAGAGTGAAGGGTGTGAATTTCGGATGATGAAAAAAGCAGAAGGAAAACCATTGGCACTCATTCTTCATGGATGGGAATGAAAGGCTGAGAGTAATTGGTTCATGTCAGCAAAAGAAACTCTTGAGCAAATCGGATACGAGGTGATTGTACCAGATTTACCAAATTCCAATACTCCAAATCTTGATGAACAACTTGCATTTCTTGGGCAATTTATTTCTCGTCTTGACGGGCAATCTCTTGTTATTGGGCATTCTCTTGGTGGGCAACTTGCTGCCAAATTTGTCGAATCTCTCGATAAGAAAATCAAGGCACTTGTAATGGTGGCACCAACATATCCAGGAGTTGCTGATGATATGGGAATCACAGAGCGAGTTTTAAATGAACGAGAAGAAACCTTTATTCCATATACGAATAATGAAGTTAATTTTGAGAAAGTGGTACAAAATTCATCTTTTCAGATTTTGCATCTTTCTGAAAATGATCCATATATTGACTTCTGAACAGCGAAGAAATACTATCAACAACTATCATGAATACGGACTCATGTATATCAAAATAAAGGGCATTTCAATGAACAAGACTGAGTAACTTCGTTTCCTGAACTTCTTATAGAAATTTCTGATTCCATCGAAGTCTATACCACTCGTGTGGATACGGTCTATGGAATGACGTATGCTGTTATGGCGCCCGATCATCCACGGGTCTATGATTTTATCACCGATGATCAGGCGGTCGAGTGCGAGGCGTATATTACCGAGGCAGCGAGTCGATCGGATCAGGAACGAACGAATGAAGGAAAAGAAAAAACGGGCGTCTTCACGGGATCATACGTCGTGAATCCATATAATGGCGAATCGGTTCCACTCTGGATCGCAGACTATGTCTTGGGTCACTATGGAACGGGTGCAGTGATGGCGGTTCCAGCGCATGATGAGCGGGATTTTGCTTTTGCGAAGAAATATAAATTACCAATCCGTATTTCTATTGCTGAGAAAATCGGAGAAACCCGAAAAGAGTTTACTCCACGAGTTGGTGTTGGCGCATTAATCTTGAATGAGGCAGGAGAAATTCTTCTTCAATCTCAGACTTCTCCACGATGAGAAATGTTCTCAACTCCTGGGGGTGGAGTAGAAGAAGGTGAAAATCTTCGAGAAGCACTGGCTCGAGAAATTCGAGAAGAAACAGGTTTTTTTGATTTTGAAATTCAGGATTGCATTGGCGCATTTGAGTTTAATTATTTCTCACCAGAACGAGGAATTGAGAGAAAACTCACGGAGTTTACGTTTCGGGTAGTTCTAAAATCTCTCCAGCAAAAAGAACTCCAATTGACGGATCGAGAACGCTTGATTAATCTCAAAAATATCTGGACTTCTCGAGAAGAGGCTCTGCAAAAATTATGACAAACGAAGGATTTTTGTGGCTTTCCTGAGGAAAGGGTTCTGAGGCGATATTTTGAAGGACAGACTTTTTGTGATGATGGTATTCTCGTGAATTCTGGAGAATATGATGGACTTTCTTCCGCCGAAGCTCGCCGAGCTTTCATAGAAAAAGCTGAAACCGAAGGATTCGGTCGTAAAAAAGTGAATTATAAGCTTCGAGATTGGCTTTTCTCCCGTCAGCGATACTGGGGAGAGCCGATTCCACTCATTCATATTTCCCATGAAGATTATATGAATCTTCCGCGAGAATCATTTAGTGAAAAGTCGTCTCTTATGGAAATGTCGCCGAAAGAATATGAGGCAATGAATCTTGCTGGAGGAGAATGTACCTGAGATGCGCCATGCGCCCTGGGAGAAGCCTTTATTTTAGAATTGTACGATCGAGAAACAAAGAAGAAATTCGCTGAATACTTATGTTCTGTCACTTCCATTACAGAATCATTATTTACCTATAATGCCATTTCTCGAATCTACGATGGCATCAATTCGAAAATTATTATTGATACGAATCTTCCACTCATGCTTCCAGAAGTCGAGAAATACGAGCCAGCAGGGGATGGGCAATCGCCACTGGCGACGGTTCCGAGTTTTGTCAATATTCCTCTCGCAACCAACCTCACAGGAAAACGTGAGACGAATACGATGCCACAATGGGGTGGAAGTTGTTGGTACTATCTGCGCTATATGGATGTGAACAATCGTGAAGCACTCGCAGGGAAAGAAGCGCTCGAGTATTGGCAAAACGTCGATGAGTACGTGGGTGGGGCGGAACATGCCGTCCTCCATCTCCTCTACGCTCGATTCTGGCATAAGGCGCTCTATGATATCGGAGTGGTTCCGACGAAAGAACCATTTCAGAAACTCACGAATGTGGGGCTCATTCTCGGTCCTGATGGGAATAAGATGAGTAAAAGTAAGGGAAATGTTATCAATCCGAACGATGTAGTATCTGAATATGGTGCTGATACCCTCAGGCTCTATGAGATGAATATGGCAGCCTTTACGGATCCAGCTCCATGGAATACGGAGGCGATCGTGGGAGTGCGACGTTTTCTCGATAAAGCCTATGCTACCTTCGAGAAATCCGATCGGTATGCATCGGATGATATGAAGGCGATGAAACTCCTCCATAAAACCGTGAAAAAGATTTCGGAAGATATTGTCGAATATAAGTTCAATACTGCGATTTCTTCGCTCATGATTCTCCTGAATGAAGGACTTCCACAGGACAGAGAATTCCAAGAAGAATGGAAAGAAAAATTCGCTATTCTCCTCCATCCGTTTGCTCCACATATGGCAGAAGAGCTCTGGAATATGATAGGAAAAACAGGTTCTATCTATAATGCCACATGGCCAGAATATGATGACTTTATGCTCGTCGATGATGAGGTGACGATCGCGGTACAGATCGGTGGAAAACTTCGTGGAACCTTCACCTTCCTGAATGGGGTCGCACAAGAAGAGGTTTCTGAGATTGTCCGAGCAGATGAAGGCATTGCAAAATGGCTCGAAGGTAAGGAGATTGTAAAGGAAATATTTATTCCAAATAAGATGTTGTCGATCGTGGTGCGTGACAAGTAAGGAGATAATCTCTGAAAAAATAAAACCGTAGGAATACGGTTTTATTTTGGAATACCTTCATGTGTTTATAAAGATTTCACAAGAAAGATAATCCTTACTTGATCCATCCATTCACGATATCTTCGAGAATTTGCGCGAGCTTTAGAGGATTATGTCGAACATAGTCATCATCATTCACGATATCTCGTTCGATGATTTTATAGGACTTTTCGAGAAATAGACTCGGATCCTTGATTTTGAGAGGTTTTTTATTTTCTTCTTCTTTGTACTTGGTAACGATAGAATCATCGATGATTCCATTATTTACGACGACATAGTCGAGTTTTCCTGGGTCGATGTACCGCTCGATCGTATCGATAAAATCGATCACTTCCATATTCGTGGTTTCCCCCCGTTTCGTCATCGCATTACAGATATAGATGATCTTTGCAGTACTCGCATGAAGCGCTTCTCGCATGCCCTTCGAGAGGAGATTCGGGACGATGCTCGTATAGAGGTCGCCGGGGCCGATGATGATATAGTCCGCATTGAGGATGGCTTCACGAGCCTGAGGATTAAGATTTCATTCATTTCCTTCGAGCCAAGCATCGACGATATTCTGGTCGATAT
>CAZDFE010000032.1:997-9015 GCA_964504755.1 uncultured Candidatus Peribacteria bacterium | reverse complement strand
TTTATGAAATATGATATTATCGAAACAGGCACCCAGTTCCATGAATTCTTTTTTCTGAGAATCATTTTCCCCATAGAGAATAACTACCCTTCTCGATGGAGTGAGTTTAAAGGCTTCGATAATCCGATCGATCCTTTTTGCATGTGTCAGGCGAGCAAATGAAAGGTAATAGTTCTTATATCCGATATGAATTCATTCTTTTGCGAATACTTGCATTATATCCGATTCTTCTTTCTTCGAGAAGGAAATGGTATCTACGGGTGGATAGAGTATGATCGCATCATCTCGACCAATCCAATCTCGGATTCTATTTTTGTTATTGAGAGAATTTACGAAAATAGTATCCATTTTTCTTAGTTCCCGTATGTATATATACTTGAGAATATTTGCAAAAATGAGAAATATTGGTTTTTTCCACCAGCTTACCTTCGCGAGATAGTCAGATTTCTGATCGAAGAGATGACGGGATATCGAGTGTGCATAGTAGTATGTCTTCGTTCCAGGTTTGACTGACCAGATTCCACTCGATGCTTCATTCGAGAAAAAAACGGTGTCATAGTTTTCGAGCAGTTTTTTCGATCGGAAAAATGACCACTTCATCTTTAGAAATCCGAGCATTCATTTCTGGAAACTCGGATTCGTCTGGAAGAGTTCTCCAGAAAATCCCATGCCTCTGATATCATAACACTCAGGACTGATGTAGGCGGTGGCAATATCAGATGAGAGAATTTTCGCAATTTCTATATTCATTCGTTCTGCTCCTCACTTCATGAGAAATGTATCGTGGAAGAGGAGTGTTTTCATATGTCTGGAGGATAAGAAATATTGCCCCGCACCTTCAAGAAGTGAATACGTGAGGATTCTATAAATTTTTTCGTTGAAATCAAAGGGAAAATCCCTATACTTCCCGAAGATTTCGGTCTCGTATTCTTTTTTCGAGAACGTTCTATTCTTATCTTCATTTTTCTTATGCCTAAAAAAACAATGCCGAAAGCTAAAAAAATTATTTCTGACTTTCTCGTACCAACGATCATCGATAAGGTGGGTGGTCAGGAACGAGCGTATGATATCTATTCACGTTTACTAGAGGATCGTATTATTTTTCTCGGAGATGCGATCGATAGTGCGGTTGCCAATACGGTGATTGCACAACTTCTCTATCTCGAGAAAGTCGATCCAAAAGCACCAATTACCCTCTATGTGAATAGTCCAGGTGGACATGTAACCGCAGGTCTTGCGATCTATGACACGATGCAGTCGATCAAGCCGGATGTGATCACGGTAGCGGTTGGTCTCGCGGCTTCGATGGGTTCGATCATTCTCTGTGGTGGAGCAAAGGGAAAGCGCTATGCCCTCCCTCATGCAGAGATCATGATCCATCAACCACTCGGTGGCATGGAAGGACAGGCGACGGATATCAAGATTGCGGCCGATCATATCATCCGAACGGGGGAAATCCTCTATCGTATTCTCGCGAAGCATTCGGGTCAGCCGATCGATACCGTTCGAAAAGACTGTGATCGTGATAACTATATGACCGCAGAAGAGGCACTGAAGTATGGTTTAATTGATAAAATTGTGTAGTTTTTATTTGATCTATAATGGAAAACTATGGAAATTGAGTAACATCTGCACTTGTTTATGTTCATGAATATGATTCCTGTAAATGATGTCCCAATGATGTTGTGCGATGAAAAAATTTAGGACAACCAAATAATCCCATAGCTTGTATCGGAAGATTATCTACAGTACAGTTTTTTCAGGGTAAATGTATATTAATTACATGATTGGTTGAATGAGCGGTTAGAGATTTATCTTCTTCTCAATGTTTTGATACCCAACCAAATAATCCCATTAAAGTTAGACGTGTACTCCTAGATTCAAAGAGAAAAATTATAAAAGTATTACCAGAATAATTATGAAATACCTTCTCTTCCTCATTCTCTTCCTCTTCCCTGCTCTCACCTTCGCGAGCGGTATTTCGAAGCAAGATGCGTGCCAGTATCCTGATGGAATCCATCGTGAAGAAATGTATATCTATTGGCCGGGTGAGTATGTACAGGTCGATGAATTCCTGAAAATCGGATCAAAACTTCGATATTTTATCCACACCTTCCCTTCTCGTTCGAGCCTCGATCTCTATCGTGCCTCAGGAAACAGTCCACTCACGAGTGGTGGATTTATCGCGAATAAGGGTTCGTATTTTGTGACCTATGACTGTGGGCGATCGAAGGTCGAATTTTCTAACACGGTTCGTGCAACCGATGGACTGAGTTATGGAAAGTTGAACTGGATCGACGATCGATACCTCGATTTCTCTTGGATTCGTTCCTGAAATGTGAATAGTTGTGAGAATATTCCTGACTATATCTATGACGTCTATCTGAATCGCTATGTGATCGTCGGGAAACGTTCGGAATTTCCACATTCTGAGAAAAATATCTGTGTCGCTCGTTCGAAATACCAGAATATCGCTCCTGGAAAAATCCAGTTCGATATCGAAAAATATGATATGGCTACGAAAGAATCTTGGTATTCTCGGTATCAGTATCAATTTTCGAATAAAAAACTTAAAAAAATACGATAATTATGCGTTTTCTCTCCTTTTTTCTCGGTTGTGCTTCCCTTCTTCTGGGGATGAGTTCTGTCTTTGCGGAATCTGATTTTGTGATCTATCGAAAACCGCTGATCGATGGTGTTTCGATTGCTCAAACCGATGAAACGACTTCGATCGTCTATCGATGAGAAACAATTAAGACGTATAAGAATCACGAGTTTGCGACTGAACTCCTTCCGCATGGGCCAAATGAGGAACCAGATTGTGCGAATTCTCTCGCGCGAAATCCCGTCTCGAATCGTACGAAAAATATCATCGGTCGTGATTATCTCAAATCCTGTCTCATCCTTCGTTCAGAATACGTGTGAGGACGGTATCTGATTTTCTATCATCCATCGATCGACGGATACAAGGTATCAGTCTACGATACGAAGATAAAAAAATACTATCATGGCATGATCAACAGCGCGATCGAAACGAAGCGTATTGGTACGAATAAGATCCTGTTTCGCACGCGCGATGTTCAGTCGACTTGCTCAGATGCATTTCTCCTATTTGAGAAAGGAGGCATTAAAACTATCTTTAATAGCTGTTCCCTTCGTACCCAGTCGATCGATCTCGTCCAGATCGCAAAATATACGATCCGAGGCAAAAAACTTACCATTACCTATATTCCCTACGAGAACCAGAATAACGATCTCGTCCTGAATCCAAAAAGGAAAAACACTATTTCTATAAATCTCTAATATGAATTCTCAAATACAAAACCTCCTCACGAAGGGCGTCTCGAATGTGATCGACCGTGCGAATCTCGAAAAGCGTCTCCTTGCCTGAGAAAAACTTCGTGTGAAGTTCGGGATTGATCCCACCGCAGCCAAAATCCATCTCGGACATATGGTTCCATTTCTAAAGCTCAAAGAATTCCAAGCATTGGGCCATGAGATCGTTCTCTTGTTCGGTGACGCGACGGCACAAGTCGGCGATACGAGCGACAAGGATGCGGAGCGTCCGATGCTTACCCGCGAAGAAACGCAGAGAAATTGTGAGGCATTTCTGCAGAAATTCTCGAAAGTGATCGATATTTCGAAGGTACACGTATACTATAATAGCGAAGGGCTCGATGCGGTGAATTTCGCTGGAGTGGGTGAGCTCGCGAAGAATTTTTCGGTGGCAGAAATGCTCGATCGTGATAATTTCTCGAAGCGATATAAGGAAGGAAAACGTATTTCTCTTCAGGAATTTCTTTATCCGATCATGCAGGGCTATGACAGTGTGGCTATCGCGAAGAAATATGGTTCGTGTGATCTCGAGCTCGGTGGGAATGATCAGTATTTTAACCTGTTGGCGGGACGAACTCTCATGAATGCCTTCGGACTTCCGAAACAGGATATTATGACGTTCGATCTTCTCGTCGGAACGGATGGAAAAAAGATGAGTAAAACCAGTCCGAACTGTATCCTGATCGATGATACTCCGTTCGATATGTATCAGAAACTGATAAATGTGGATGATACGCTGATCGTTCACTACTTCACGTTCGCGACGGATATGACGGTCGAACAGGTCGATATGATCGCGAAACGTCTCGAATCGGGTGAACATCCGAATATCCTGAAAAAAGAACTCGCTGACTATGTGGTGACGATGTATCATGGAAAACCGTATAATCCGAGTGACATGAGTACGATCGAGGAAGTGAAGCTTTCTCAGTTGGCACTTGATCTCGAGAAAAATGAAATACCAGTTTCTGTGCTTTTAAAAAGTATTTGATTTTGTGCCACTTCGGGAGATGTTCGAAATGCTATCTCGGGTGGTTCTGTCCGAGTAAATGGAGAAAAAGTCCTCAGTGATAAGGAGATTATTTCTGTTCTTTCTGAAGGTACTCTGATCGAAATGGGGAAAAAGAAGGCAAAAAGAGTGTTTCTTTAATTCCCGTCATGTTGAGTTTACGAAACATCCAGGATAAAACTATAAATAAAACATGATATGTTTACATTCTTGCGAGTCAGAGAAATGGAACAATTTATATTGGTGTCACGAGTAATCTTTCCCAGAGAATGGAACAACATAAAAATGGATATATTGAAGGATTTACCAAGAAATACCATATTCATACACTAGTTTACTATGAAATCTTCGAACGATTCACTGAAGCTCTCGTTCGAGAAAAACACTCAAATGATACATCAGGAAAAGAAAAATTGCGATTATTGAAATGAATAACCCTCAGTGGAAAGATTTGGTTGATACACTATAAATCCTGGATCCTTCGCAAGCTCAGGATGACAGAAAATTTAATTACAATTTCTCAAATAAATGCTCAAAAAACTGACAAACCTCATCTTCGAATGCCTCCAACTCAAGGAAATCAAACACGAGGGCTGGAGAATGGCAGGCGTTCCGAATCCTGATTCCGTCGCAGAACATAGTCTGAATGCTGCACAGATTGCCTATATCCTTGCTCACATGGAATGAGCGGATGCGAATAAATGTGCGAGTATGCTCGTCTGGCATGATATCGCAGAAACTCGTGTTGGTGATATGCATAAAGTGGCAACTCGATATATCACGAACAAGATGGAGATCGAAGAAAGAGTCATGCAGGATCAGTTTCGAGAAATTGATTTTGGTACTGATATTCTCGAATTATTTCATGAATACGAGCATCGAGCCACACTAGAAGGTATGATCGCGAAGGATGCGGACTACCTCGAACAGGCATTTCAAGCGAAGAAATATATGGAACTCGGGTATGCTGAAACGGAGGATTGGATTATAAATATTGGCAAAGCTCTGAAAACTGAGAGCGCTCAAAAACTCTGGAAAGAGTTACAAGTAACAGGATTTACTGACTGGTGGAAAAAAGAAAATCTCAAGAAACTTGATCCAAAAGAAATATATCCATAGATAGTGTTCATTATTATTTCTTCACTCTTCATGAACCATGCCATTTCTCCTCCTCTACGTCACGCATCCTTCGAAGCCAGAGGCAATTCGTATTACGAGTGAACTTCTGAATACCCGACTGATCGCCTGTGCGAACTATTATCCGATCGAAAGCATGTACTGGTGGGAGGGATTTCTCACGAAAAGTGAGGAAATCGTCACCATCTATAAAACTCGATCTGAGAACTGGGAAGTGGTAAAACAATGTATTGAAGCGTGGGTTCATGATTCTACTAAATAATTTATTTTGATCCTTTTCATGATTATGCGTATTTTTTGGATTTTCGTTCTGTTTTATTTTGTGTTTTGTGTCGATACAGCTTCGAAAATGTTGGTAACGGGAATATCTGGAAGCGAGTATTGTTATGAAAATTCTCCCTATATCGTTCAGGAATTGTATCCAGTACGACCAGTGCATAACTGTTATCAGAATGTGCATACCGGGAAGGATTTTTATGCTAGTGTCTATGCAGATCAATACCATCCGATTCTTGGAGAGTATTTCGGTCGCAAGCTTTCGTATAATACTGGTGTTGCCTTTTCTCTTCCGATCCGAGGAATACCCCTTCAGTGAATAACAATACTTCTGATTATCGGGATAGGATGGCAGTATCTCCGCATAGAATATCCAAAGAAATCAAAACTTCTCGATATCGGATATATTTCTATTCTTGCCTGAGCCTGCTCACATGCGTATGAACGTATCGTTATCGGACATGTGGTAGATTTTATTGCAGTGAAATATTTTGCCATTTTTAACTTTGCAGATATATTTATCTCGGTTTGAGCGGTTCTAATCCTTATTTCTTATGGAATCTTCCACAGAAAATAATATATCTCACCCAGAGAATGTTACCCTAGAAGAATATCTTGGTCCACCGAGATTCGATATCTTGGGGGTAGTTATGGTAATTATTTCGAGTATTATTGCTGGATTTGTTTCGGGCGTGATATTTGTACTCTTGGCTTCTATGGCATACGGAAAGTTCTCACTCGATAGTGGGGCTTCTCCACTACTACTCGTTATGCTCGTATTTTTCGGGCTAACACTCGGGAATTTTGTGTATTACTATTTTGTATCACGCATCTGGCCAGATACATTCTCTCGATGACGGACAGCTCTTTCGCAGATCGCTATTGCATCGATACTCCTCTATATCCTCTTTGCACCGACGTATCTACTGGTTCCACACTTTCTCAAGGATAGTGCTTCTGTACTCATTCCTTTTTGATTCCATATCCTCTTCAATAGTCTGATACTCCATATTCTGATCGGTATTATATCACTCTACCGATACAGTGTACTGGTTCTATTTGCTTCAGTAAGTGCATTTCTTTTGACAGGATGTCTGATGGTGGCAGTGCAATCGATTTTTACGAGTTCATCCACTTCCCTATTTCTCCTTCTTGGTCTGGTTATCGTTTAACAAATGGTTAATGCGGGAATTACATTCTCATTTCTCGGTATATACGCATGGATATATCGAGCGACAGGATTTGATCCCGTTGGTTCCGTATTTTCTCGTATCGAATCCGAAGAAAAAGAACTTGAGAAGGCTGCAACAGAAGCATTAACTCGATTTTAGCACCATCTTTTTATCATACTATGTATCAACTCGTCCGAAAAACACTCGAAGTGTACCTCCAAGAAAAACGTATTATTACCCTTTCTGATATATCTCAGGAGCTTATGATATATTCTACAAAAAAAGATGCCGTATTCGTTACCCTCTACTATCAGGGAAAAGTGATCGCATCGAGTGGGCGTATCTCGTGTAAGAAAGAAAATTCTCTCTTCGAATGTATCGATAATTCCCTCTTATGTCTGAAGGATCCACGATTTCTCTCAGAAATTCAGACGGTAGAAATGCTTTCTCAGGTACGTATTCGTGTGGATATTTTTTCTCCACAGAATCGTCGTGTACTCCAGAGTATTGATGAGCTCGATACCACTCGAGAGGGCGTGATATTTCTATCTCAGAATATGTGAGTATTGTCCGTGATTCTTCCGCATATGGTTCATGTGAATTCTTCGGCGAATGCATATTTCGAACTCGCTTGCAAGAAGGCAAATGTAGATCCGCATACGTTACAGAAATCTGACTATGTCCTCTATGGGCTTTCTACGGAAAATTCGAGTGATTTTTAGTATTAAAAAATATATAATTATTTTGGCAATATATATTCCTTGCAAAGGAAAAGAGAATATGGTCTAATCATTGAGAACATATTTTTTTCTTATATGCCATACACACCTACTCGTTTTCGTAGCCTTGCTACGCTGATCCTTGCTCTCTTTATTTCCAATACGGTTGGACCAACCCTCCAATTCGCCTTCGCGGATTCGACCCAATACTATGTTGACGCAACGAATGGAAGTGATGTTGCGGAATTGGGACTGTACCAAGTTGATCACCTACTTGGCCACCAACTCCTGTGCAGGTAACAAGCTCAGTCTGAAAGACCAGAGCCAAGAATTCACCGGCAACTATGGAATGGGTGAGGACATCAAAGA
>CAZDFE010000032.1:0-987 GCA_964504755.1 uncultured Candidatus Peribacteria bacterium | reverse complement strand
ACTGCATGGCAGTCTCTCTCCATGGTAAATTCTTTTCCCCTCCTTCAGGGCGATACGGTCTCATTTCTCTGTGGAGAATCATGGACTGGTACCCTCCAGGTAAACTCTGGTGGAACATCAGGACTTCCTGTCACTCTGAATGCCTATGGAGCTTGTACAGGATCGAATAAGCCAGTGCTCGAGAACGTCGTCGTGAATGCCTCCTACGTGAATGTATCGGGACTGTCTCTCAATGCTTCCAGTGGAGATGCACTTCTCGTCAACTCTGGTATCACGGATGTACAGATTTCTGGGAATACTATCAGTGCCCCAACGGCGAGTTGTATCGATGCAACCAACATGGTGAATACCACTATCGCATCTAATACCTTCATGAATTGTATCACGGGTTTTAGTGGTTCTGAAGTGGGAGGAACGATTGCAAATAATACATTTTCTACTATTAGTGGTAATGCTGTTGAATCTCGGGGTATTGCGAACATGAGTGTAACACAAAATGAATTCGCTACTATCGATGGATCAGCGGTCGTATTCGGTAGAAATACGAATGTAACACAAAATGCTATTACTGATGTATGTATCCTATCGGGAACCGGATGTGCTGCTATCAAAAATCAAACAGAAGCATCCCAGGAATCTTATACAAGTACGATTTCTCAAAATACCGTCAAAAATGTAGGTTCTGGAATTAGTGGAAAAAATCATGGTATTGCTCTCCGTAATCTTTGGGGTGCATCAGTTACGAATAATACCGTGAATAATGCAGAAAATGGTATTGATCTGATCGACACTGCGAATACGACCATTTCGAATAATACCATTCTCTATTCCCGTGCGAAATCTGTTTCTGTAATTCAAAACACTGCTCTCGCGAGTACGGGAAATACCCTTTCGAATAACTCGATTCTCCAGCGAAATCCAGACTATCCATACATCGAAATGAGAGATGAGACAATTGGTGGAGCTATGGAAACACTCCTCACTGCC
>CAZDFE010000031.1:956-9049 GCA_964504755.1 uncultured Candidatus Peribacteria bacterium | reverse complement strand
GTAGTGAATGCTTCTAAAAAATACTCCCGTGAAAGGAGGATTTTTGTTTTTAGGACTTATCGATCATTTTTCGGTTTTTCTGAAAATCTCTTTGGTACATATTTTTTTCTTGGAACCTCTTCTGAGGTATTGGTCTTTGGCTTTGGAGTATAGTTTTTCCAGTCCTTTCCTGTTCCAGAGGATGCGCGAGGCTTCGACAGGGGAGAGCTAAATCGTCCACGTTCTCCCGATTCTGGGCGTGATGGCCGACTCTCATCACTTGGGCGTGGAAATCTCGAGCCCGAATCGGGACGTGGTGAATGAAATTCCCCATTCGGACGAGGAGCCCGAGTGTCTGAGTTAGAGCGAGGAGTATATCTTCCTTCTCCAGAATTCCGAGGAGTTCCATCTCGTGAACCAAAATCTGGACGCGATGAGTGAAATTCCTTCTTGGGTCGCGACGTCGGTGATCCATATTCTTTTTTCGGAGCTCAGAATGAGTTTTCTGAACGTGGTTGCTTCTTCCACGCTTCATTCGTACGAGGATTTTCCGATCTATCTGTACGGGGGAATCGTTCAGTATTCCCATTACGATATGGTTTTGAGGCATCATTCGTTTTGGGTGCTCTCCTTTCGTCACTCGGACGAGGAGTTCGACTTCCAGAATCAGTACGAGGTGTATATCTACTTTCTCCAGAACTATGTTTAGGAGCTCGATATTCGTTGTGCGGAGTTCCATCTCGTGAACTCGAATCTGGGCGTGGGGCTCAGTATTCTCTCTTGGGATATTCTGTTTTTTCGAACGATTTTTCTCTCGGTGGTCGAGGAGTATCACTCGATGGAAGGGCTCGCTCGCCACGGAAACGTCTTCCAGAAGAGGCTTCTCGAGGTACTCGTTTTGATGGGAACATGCTCCCACTGGGTCGAGAACCTCAGAATCCACCACGTTGTCCTGGCGCGGGAGTTTTTGGAGGATTGTGATCCAGGAGAGGAAATGGATGATCTTCGATAATGGGAATTTTTTTTGCGATGAGTTTTTCGATATCTCGAAGGTAGGCCTTTTCTTCCGCATCACAGAAAGAAAAAGCCGTTCCCTTGGCTCCTGCACGACCCGTCCGTCCGATGCGATGTACATAGGTTTCGGCAATATTCGGAACTTCGTAGTTGATGACGTATTCGAGCTCATCCACATCGATCCCGCGCGCCGCTATATCGGTCGCAACGAGGACACGAGTCGTCTGTTCTTTGAAGCTCGCGAGCGCACGTTGTCGAGCATTTTGAGCCTTGTTGCCATGGATCGCATCGGCTGTGATATTATTTTCGATGAGCACTTTTACGACTTTGTTCGCTCCATGTTTTGTCCGAGTAAAGACGAGCACCGTTTTGATTTCTTCATTTTTGAGGATTTCGAGGAGGAGTGCATTTTTATTTCCACGATCGACGAAATACACTTGTTGTCGGATGATTTCTGCCGTTGAAGAAACAGGAGTGACCGTTACTTTTGCAGGATCATGCAGGATCGTATGAGTGAGCGTCACGATTTCTGGAGGCATTGTCGCCGAGAAAAAAAGGGATTGTCGCTTTTTCGGAAGCACGGTAAGGAGTTTTTTTACATCATGGATAAAACCCATATCGAGCATCCGATCCGCTTCATCGAGCACGAATATCTCGATATCACTCAGAGAAATATGTCCTTGATTCATGAGATCGAGGAGTCGTCCTGGTGTGGCAATGAGAATATCGACCCCATTTTTGAGTGTGTTTACCTGAGCAAATTGCCCAACTCCACCGAAAACCACCGTACTTCGAAGGTTCACGTGTCGGCCGTACGCCTTGAAACTTTCTTCGATCTGGATCGCGAGTTCGCGAGTGGGGGTGACGATGAGGGAACGAATCCGACGTTTTTTCTCGTTCGCGTGTTCTTGGCTCAGAAGCTGGATAATCGGAATCGCAAAGGCAGCGGTTTTCCCCGTACCCGTCTGTGCACAGCCGAGAAGGTCTTTCCCTTCGAGAATGAGGGGAATTGATTGCTCCTGGATCGGAGTCGGAGAAGTGTATCCTTCTTCTTCTACGGCTTTGAGTATAGGTTCGATGAGATCGAGTTCGGAAAATTGCATGGAAAAAACAATGAAAAATAGAAATGAGAGCAGAAGCCCTCAAAAAATAAATATTTTCGATAGGGTACTCAGAAATCCAAAAATAGCGAATTTCGTTTCTTGAATAGTATCTTGTTATTCTATATCTTTTCTTCTGCGATCATCGTTTCGAGAACTTCGAGAATCTCATGGTCGATAGTTTCATCGAATTTTCGACCAAAGAGTGCGTTACTTTCGATCAAGTATGGAAGATCATCGATCGTTAGGGTTTTTGGGCGGAGCTTGATCTCGCCACTTTCGATCAGCGCATTGGTCTCACTCTCAGTAAAGACTTTTGAGGCGAGTTTGGGTCCGATTTCTGGCACCCAGATAATGGCACGTTTATCATCATCGACGATCGTTCCAGGATAGGTAGTATTCATCAGTACGGTCTGGAAAAAACTCTCATCGGCAATGAGGGTATTTTTATAATAATCTCGAAACTTGCTGACTTCGATATTTTTCGAGAGAAAGTCTACACATGGTCTCGAAAGTATTTTCCACTGACCACCGATATATGGCGTTGTATAGGGCATATAGGAACGCTGGTATGGTGAGCCAGAAAAACCATTTTCTCCCTCGACAAAATAATTCTCGATCCGATTCATCGTATTGGTTCGTGTGATGAATTGGTTCGCGATTTTCAGGAAATCCTTTCCCCGATTTTCCGAGAGAAATGCTTGTATCTTTTTTTGTGATTGGAGCGGGAAATCTTGTCCACTCAGATTGATATAATGATCCCATTTCGCATCGAGTTCTAGGAGTTTTTTCATCCCATTGAGCTCGGTTTCGACCATACTGTAGCCACCCCAGACCACATTCTGGCTCGTGAGTAGGTGTGCATTCGGAAAATCGGCCAAAAAATCCGTAATTTCTATATGAAATTCACTCTGAGCGCGCTTATCTCAGTGCACCAGGTAGATATTCTCAGGGTCATATATGGCTCGAAATAACCGCTTGAACTGCTCTGGATACCGGTGGACTAAGATGAAGTAGGCAATCATTATTGTATGGTAAGAGAGTGAAATCAAAAAATAAAGCCCCTCTAGTATCGTCTTTTTTTCTGATTATACAAGGACAATCGTATTTGGCCTGATTTTTGATTTTGATTTTTGTTCAGAGAAATAGTATCTTCCTTTTTGCAAAAATCACTTTATTTTCTATACTGAAATACATATTTTTTCTCATTTTTCTCATGGATTCATCGGCTCTCTGGGTTTCATATATGACCATTGTTCGGAAGGAAGTGACTCGATTTCTGCGCGTCTGGAAGCAGACGATCGTTCCACCCGTCATCACCACGACGCTCTATTATGTGATTTTTGGTCAGTTTATCGGTTCTCAGGTACAGCCAGTAGGAGGACTCTCATACATGCAGTTTATCGTGCCAGGACTCGTGATGATGTCACTGATTATGAACTCATTTTCGCATGTGGTTTCCTCATTTTATATGGCGAAATTCCAGAAAACGATCGAAGAAATCCTTGTTTCCCCGACGCCGTATTGGGTCGTGATTCTCGGGTTTATCACGGGGGGGATTATCCGTGGAATGGTCACGGGCGCGATCGTACTGGGGATTGCTTTTTTCTTCACGCACCTGACGTTTGCTCATATCGGACTCGCGATTCTGTTTGCTTTTCTTACGTCACTCCTTTTTTCACTGATTGGCCTCTTGAATTGACTTCTCGCAGATAGTTTTGACTCGACTTCTATCGTTCCGAATTTTCTCCTGACGCCACTGACGTACCTGGGAGGAGTATTTTATTCGATCCATATGCTTCCACCCGTTTGGCAATTTCTTTCCCATGCGAATCCGATCCTCTATATGGTCGATGGATTTCGTTTTGCGGTGCATGGAACTTCGGATATTGCTGTATGGATTTCGCTTTCAGTACTCGCGGGATTTTGTATCATATTTTTCTCGATTATCTGGTATCTCTTCTCGAAAGGGGAAGGGGTGAGAACGTAGTTCTTTTTCGAAAAATACCAACCGAAATGGGCTGGTATTTTTTTATGCGTAGGAATGAGATATATCTAGTCCTGCACTCAGGAGGTGGATAGGGTATATCATTCATGATATAGATTCCTGTATTCACAGGAATGACAGGAACTATTGCTCTATATGATTTAGACGAGATGCTTGAGCTTTTCGAGATACTTCTTGGTATCAGTTTTCGGGCTGCTCGCATCGCCAAAAACGGTAAATGATTTCTGCTTCATACCACAAAAACCGATCCGATTCATATTCCAGAGGAGTTGGATATGGAGAATAATCTTATAGAAAAAACTCGGTGCCCCTGAGGTTGCGATGATGCGTGCGCTTTTTCCCGTGAGCATTCCGACGGATTTTCCGTTCACATACTGAAAGGCAAATCCCGCTGTAAAGTTCGAGTCGATAAAGTTCTTCAAGATTGCTGGAGCATCTCCCCACCAGATCGGAAATATGAACACGAGTTCATCGGCTTCGGTAATTTTTGCCTGAATGGTGCGAGTTACTTCATCTTTTCCCATGTCTTTCATATCTTCATATTTCAGAAAATCTTGCCGGAGACTCGTGGTATAGAGATCGAGCACTTCGACGGTATTTCCTTTTGCTTCAGAAAGTGTGGTATAGGTTTTTGCGAGTTCATGAGTAAGGCTTTTCGAGCTCGGATTCGCGGTGATGATGAGTTGTTTCATAGTGAGAAAAGAAAAATATACATCGAGCATGGTAAGGAAGAAGGGGAATTTTGCAATATTTTAAGTATTTGCTGGTTTGAGTATTGTGCTGATTACTTGTATTAATCTCCTCAATGCTTGATATTCTTGATTACAGTTCTCATTGTCTTTGATTTCTAGCATGCGATTTTCCATAGCTCACTTATATATCTTGCATTTATTCTCAGGAATTATTCATGATGCAAGGAGTAATCAGAGAATGATATGAGAGGTAGTTGTTTGAGTATAGCCATAGTATATGTTTTTGATGTGAGTTTCTTCTCCATTTCCTCTGCTATGAGGCACTTTTATTATAGTTCGTGATATCATTTTATGAGCATCTATGAGTATGGTACGTTCGAATCATTCTCTTTTTTGTTGTGGAATATTTTGAAAAGCCAAAATGAGATCCCTCATTATTTCGTCATATTTTGCTCAAGATGCATATCCATTTTTTATCAGGAATTGTATGAAATAGCGAATTCTTTTGGGTATATGATCACTCTCCCAATAAGGATATCTTTCTAGTAATTCTCCAATGAACCTAATAATAGAAAATATTTCATAATAATTGTATTCATGTTTTTTCCCCTGATAAGTCTTGTTTTGAAGTCCCATCTTTTCCATACACGATTCCCATAATGATCGGTCATTATTAGTATTCCCTAGAATAGAAGTGGCATGTTCTATACTTGATTGAACATTGTTGATTCATGCTATCATGATTTCTTGCATTGGCGTTATCTTTGTCTCTTCCCTGATTGGTGGCATTCATAGTGATGGAATACGATTGCTTCCATTTTTCTGTGATGGAGACTTAATAGATGATCAAACGGGTATACTTATGGTCGCATTCCCCAATAAAGCCCTATAAATCCTAAGAATAATGCCTCATCCATTAAACTTCTTCAGGTGTTCGAGTACTAGTCATATTTGCTCATCAGTAAGACTACGACTTTGTATTAATTCAATAATTTCCTGTGTAGGAATTATTGAATTCTGAGGATTCAGAATATTTTCAACAAAGGCATTAATAGCTTCATCTGGAAGTACTCATCTTCTATCAAGAACCTTATGAACATAGTTTCTTACTCTTTCTGGAATATTTGCAACTGATGGCATTATGTTGGAAAATCTACTTCGTATTTCCGTAATAATCTCATCGATAGTAGGATTGGTTCATGGATGCTCCCCAGAATGCTGAATCATGGGTAAATATTATGTGGCTTGTTGAAATCGGTTGTCGTTGGCGGCAACTCTTGTTTTTCATTCTTGGATAGCCCCACCACCAGAATTTCATTGAGTTACCTTGACTTTTCCATCCAATATTTTTCCTCCACTATCTCCCTGTACAACTTGTAATCCAGAAACTAATGAATCCGCCATATGGGAATATTGAGCTGTAGTCAAAATAGTCTCTTTATCACTTGTATTAAGTGTATGTCATGCTGTATTAAGAAGTTCTCACGTATCTCTTCCTTCAATCTGTGTATTTACACCCTCTGGAGCTGACATATATTCATGCATACGATATATATTTATTTGTATTTTTCTGATTTTAGCATACATTTCTGGAAATGTAAATTATTTTAATACTTTTTATCATGAACGATCGAGGAAAGCTTGCCCTAGAGACTGGAGAATGACCCTCATTATATAAATTAATTCAGTGAATTCCCGATTGGGATAGCTTGCGTTGATCAAAGAAGTATCCGAATGGTTGGCTTGCATACACAGAAGATGGATGAAAATGAGTCGAACAACGCTACCATCAATCTCGATTTTCAGGTGCAGATATGAGTGATTTTATCCGAATTCAAGAGCAATTAGGAAACCTGATACAGGAGTATGAAGAGAAAAAATCTACACCAAGTGGTTCAGAAGCATTCTATAATGGACTTCTTATTCTAAAAAAAGACCCATTTTGGGATACTACATTTGGAAAAGTGGCACGTGGGGTACATTTACCAATGTATGCGAAGCTTACTGCACATTTTATTCGAATTGCTACCCACACGGGACAGGTTTTTTCTATTTTTAATGGTGATCGACAAAAAGAAGGCATAGGTGCACTCATCTTATATCATGCGAAAATTATAGGGAAAGCATTAGACCAGCAAAATCCGGATATTGATCTTCTGCTAACATATCGAACGGTTCTGCCAACCTTATGTTTTAATTATGGACTTGCCTGTATGTATGTCGAGGATTTCGATAATGCTACTCGATACACGGCATTGTCTCTCAAGTTTTCCCAAGAACTCGGGAATCAGGCTGAAGCTTTGCGTGCTGCTATTTTGGCAGGAGATATTCTCAGAAGTCAAGCGATAGCTACGAATAATGAGCAGTTATTATGAGAAGCACAACGTATAGTAGGCTCACTAAAGTGAGTCATGAATTCGGGTGGAATGAATGATGACATAGTACTACAATATAATATACTATGTGCATTGTTAGATTCCAAGAGTATACCAAAACAATTGAAAATATATAGAACATGAGGTGATACGGAGGATTTTTTTCGTGCGAAACTCGCACAATTCCAACATTCTTTATCTCTTGGTGATAATGATGGTAATAAATTAGACGAATGGGATAAGAGTATTGATTCCCATGGTGCATCAGATAGTATATATATTATTTTTCCATGACTCATTCAGTATCTCCAGGAACGGAATGTAAAATCTATGCAGGACTGGAATGAGAGGGATAAAAAGTATATCGCTTGGATATATCGTTTTGTTCAGAAAAACCAGGAATCATTAGCACAGTTAGATATTTCATGGTATCAACAATTTTTAGAATTACTCGCATTTTGAGATGATGATGGATTCTCGAACGCTGCGCAGATTGCAGACGCATACAAAAATAGCTTTGATCAGCAATTTGCATCTCTATTTCCAGTATATTTTATATATAACGGAGAACTCCTTGTATATAATAAATGATGAAAACTTAACCAAATTTCTGCGATACCCGCATGATACTCTCTTTGAGAAAATGATATTTTCCATAAGCATGCTCAGCAATTGTCAAAACAAGATTGCTCTAAAATTGCTTCCGTAGTTCGATGACTTGCCTTTCGTAGAAATATAGAAGCGGTCTTTAGACATATCCATACGGAATCGAGAGACCTCTATACTGCGATCCAGGAGGTAGCCTCAGAAGCAGCAATAAAAATAGCGAATATACTAGATACATCGAGTAAAAATATTACAGACATTGCTACAAATGAGGGATTATTGGATATAATAAAAAAAATGAGGAAAGATGCACAGGAAG
>CAZDFE010000031.1:0-946 GCA_964504755.1 uncultured Candidatus Peribacteria bacterium | reverse complement strand
CTTTCATATAGTACACACATGAACCAAAAAATTTATCAAAATATCGCCTGGATGCTCGATAGTAGTACATTCTTTACTTCCCATGAGAAGCGTACGATGATGCTCGGCGCTCAGAAACTCTCAGATACCGAACTCTTCCAGCTCTATGATGAGGTTGACCGATTTCTCCGAGAGTCAAAGGACCCGCATAGTCCACTGATCCGAAAAATCACCGAATATCTCGATAAGAACGCGATCGAAGCCGAAAAGCAGAAACAAACCACATTTCGTCTCTGGCTCCAGGAGCGAGAGGGGAGTGATCGTTCGAAAGAGCGTCTCGAAAGTATACTTTCTAACATTGTCTAAGTATGGCGAATTTGTCATTATTTTCAGAATACGGATTTGAGCTTTCTTCAGAGGAAGAAGCTCTTTTTTCTCGATTCCTCTCGCTTTTTATCGAGTACAATGGCCATACGAATCTTTCGGCGATTCGCGATGAAGCGGGTATTATCGAAAAGCATTTTGTTGATTCCCTTTTTGGTGCGGCGGCGATCGAGCTTTCTGGACGACTCCTTGATATTGGTTCGGGTGGTGGATTCCCAGGAATTCCCCTCAAGATTATTCAGTCAGATCTCCAGATTACCCTTCTCGATAGCGTGGGGAAAAAAGTAAAGGCGATGAATCATTTTATCGAACAACTTGGTCTCACAGATATTCATGCGATTCAGGAGCGTGCTGAGATTCTTGCAAAAAATGGGGAACATGCGGGGAAATATGATTTTGTCGTTTCTCGTGCGACCGCGTATATCACGGATATTCTCGCATGGGCGGTGCCATTTCTGAAACCAGATGGAAAAATACTCCTCTATAAGATGCCGTCAGATGAAGAAAAACAAGATCGTGCGAAAGCCATGAAAAAACACGGACTTGTTTTCGATGGAGAACTTTCCTATACACTGGGGGGAAA
>CAZDFE010000030.1:0-9179 GCA_964504755.1 uncultured Candidatus Peribacteria bacterium | reverse complement strand
ATACATCTCCAAGCACTTCAAAAAATCCTGTCAATACTATAACCTACAGTGCTGCAAGTAGCATTCCGAATGTTGATATCGATCGAGTTCGATCGGAATGGCTCAAGTGGTATAATGACATCCGAGCAAAAGAATGACTCTCTCCATACACCTATGATGCGCGCCTCGATGTCACGGCACATGCCTGGAATATTGAATTTGCGAAATGAAGATGACAAAATCATCACCGAAGAAGTCCAAATGATAGCTATTATGATTATCTGAAGTTAGAGGACTGGTTTGCGGATCGTTGAGTTATCGCGAAAGTTATCAATAGAACTACACTAACTGAGAATGTGGGATATGGAAGCTATTCTTGTGGTTCTGGAGACTGTACCGATAGGCTGATTCGATCGATACGAGGAACTTTTGATTTTTTTCTCTCAGAAAAAGGAAAAAGCTATAATCCCCACTATCGAAGCATCGTACAGCCGAATTTCCAGAAGGTTGGAATCAATATCATTAGCGTTCCGAACGAAGGTAGATACTATATCACGGTACATTTCGCCACAGAAATCAAGTAACCCAACTTCAAAAAATACTCCAGTACTGGAGTATTTTTTGTTAGATATCGAGATTCGAAACCTGCTTTGCATGCGACTGAATAAAGTGCTTTCGTGGCGGAACATCTTCTCCCATGAGCACTCGGAAGACTTGATCCGCACGTTCTGCATCCTCGATACGAACGCGAAACATTTTTCTCTGTTCTGGATCCATCGTAGTTTCCCAGAGTTGTTCGGGATTCATTTCCCCAAGACCCTTATAGCGCTGGATTCCCTCGGTGGTTACCCCTTCTTCTTCGATGAGTTTTATTTTTTGTTCATCACTATAGACGTACCATGTCTGTTTTCCTTTCGAGAGCTTATAGAGCGGAGGATTGGCGATGAAGATATGACCATTCTCGATCAGTGGACGGAAATATCGAAAAAAGAACGTAAGTAGCAGGGTTCGGATATGTGCCCCATCGACGTCCGCATCCGTCATGATGATGATACGATGGTAACGAAGACGAGAATAGTCGAATGATTCCCCAATCGACGTTCCGAAAGCAATAATCAGATTCTTGATTTCTGCATTCCCGAAAATTTTATCGAGACGAGCCTGTTCGGTATTCAGTATTTTTCCACGAAGCGGGAGGATGGCCTGGAATTCCCGACTTCGACCCTGCTTCGCGCTTCCGCCCGCCGAGTCACCCTCCACGATGTAGAGTTCACACTTCGATGGATCCTTCGAACTACAATCCGCGAGTTTTCCAGGAAGCCCAGAACCTTCGAGGGCTCCTTTTCGGATAATCGTATCTCGAGCATTGCGAGCTGCCGCACGCGCACGGGCGGCAAGAAGACATTTTTCGACGATAGCACGAGCAGTTTTCGGATGCTCGGCGAGAAAATCATAGAGTTTTTCGGAAAGTACTCGATCAACAATTGTTTTTGTTTCAGGAATAACAAATTTTCTCTTATCTTGAGAACTAAATCGTGGTTCAGGAACTTTTACTGAAATGATAGCACAAATACCCTCGAGCATATCGACATTTTCGAGATTTTGATCTTTTTCCTTGAGGATTTCTTGCTCTCGAGCATATTTATTAATAGTACGAGTAAGGGCCATTTGAAAACCGACAACATGTGTCCCACCCTCAGGGGTGATGACGTTATTCACGAAACTGATAATTTTTTCTGAAAAATCATCTTTCTTGTATTGGAGTGCAATCTCAACCTGAGTATCATCTTGAATCTTTTCCCCATAGAAAACATCATCTCCGATTGATTCTGCATTTCTATTGAGATAGTGAATATATGACTGAATGCCTCCTTCGAAAAAAAATCGATATTGCGAATTCGCATATTCATTTCTAACAGTAAGAGTTACTCCTTTCGTGAGGTATGCCTGTTGACGAATACGAGTTAAAATTGTTTCATAATTAAAAATAACAGTTGAAAACATTGTCGCATCTGGCCAAAATCGAACAATCGTCCCATGACGATCTGTCGTTTCACCTGTTTCATTAGCAGGAGCTTCCGGAATGCCTCGTTTATAAATCTGTGTAAATACTTTCCCGTCTTTATGTACCCAGACTTGTAGCTTGTCAGAAAGAGCATTTACCACCGACGCACCCACACCATGAAGCCCTCCAGATACTTTATATCCACTATCTGGTCCTCCAAATTTTCCACCTGCATGAAGTACAGTCATCACGGTTTCAAGAGTTGATTTTCCTGTTTTTGGATGAATATCGACAGGAATACCTCGTCCATCATCATCGACAGATATCGATCCATCACTATGCATCGATATGGTAATATTTTTCGCATATCCAGCCATCGCCTCATCGATAGAGTTATCAACAATCTCCCAAATAAGATGATGGAGTCCTGTCTCATCGGTTTCACCGATATACATTCCAGGACGTTTTCTCACGGGCTCGAGGCCTTCGAGTACTTGTATTTGACTACTATCGTATGACATGAACAGAGATTAGGAACATAAAAACGCGGACATAATATGAAAACATCAGAGAAAGTAAAGAAAAAGAATATTACGAAAAAAGACCCATACGGGCCCTCTTCTAGAGTTTCATAATATTAATAAGATGATCACTCTTCGTGAATACTGCTGTATCATCATACTCGAGATACTGGAGAAGAAATTCTTTGAGCTCGTATACGGGGACATCCGTCGTAAAGGGAATGTCAACCAGAGGAGAAAAAGCTTTTTTCAGATAGAGACGCAAGAGTATCGGCGTCCCTTCATGTGAAAGGATTGAGAATTTCTGTATATTGTCATAAGAAAAAGTACTCTCATTTACCCGAATAGCATGTTCATGTATCTCAACCTGCGTGAGTGGATTCGCATTATTTTCCATGAGGATATAAACACCCGCAAACAAAAAAGAAGCAATCGACATAAGATACAACCCCTCGATAATCCCATAAATAATGAGAAATAACACCACTATGAGAGCGATAATATACCATTTTGGGGTTCGCTCTTTTTTCGAAGAAAAAGACCAAGAATACATAATTCTAAATATTAGCACTAAGAAGCTCAACAAATTTTGTCATGAGGAACCAAGCAGACATCGAGAGTACAAAACCAAGTAATGCCCCTTTTATCCCATGTTTCGCATGATCAACCCCAGAACTATCCCCGGTAATACCACTCGCGAGTTGCATTTTTACCGAATGATAGATAAGTGCCATCACGGAAATAGCTCCGGCAAAAGCCAGAAGGAATTGGATTACATTTACGATCAGTCCTGGAATATCATCATAATGAAAATTTCCACTTCGAACTTTTTCCCAATTACCGCTATCCCCATAGAGAATACTCTCTCATACTACTGCCGTAGTAGTATCCGCAGCAACAGATATTTCAGGAAGAAAGAAGGAAGAAAATAGGCTCAATACGAAAACCAAGATGGAAAAAATATGACGCATACACCATAAAAATAGATTAGGGCGATTATATCCCATCCGTCAGGAAAAACCAAATTTTTTCGAGAGTTTTGCAATTTCCCTCATTTTTCATATACTGCGCCCATCAAAAATCGCAGAAATCAGCTCCTTCTCTCGTAAGGTATAGCGATTTTTTCATACTTTCTCTTGTTTTCTTAATTTATGAAAATTCCTCTTTCTTGGATTTCTCTCTATAGTCCAGTACAGACTCTCATCGAGCAATATGGTATAAAGAAACTGGCGCACGAATACTCGATACACACCGCTGAGATCGACGGGATCGAAGAACATTTTCTCGATAAGGTTGTAGTCGGAAAAGTACTCTCATGTGAGAAGCATCCCGACTCAAAAAAACTCTCCATCGTTCGGGTGAATCTCGGAGAACATGGAGAAGAGACGATCCTTACGGGAGCCGCGAATATTATCGATGCGACCTATGTCGCAGTGGCGATCGTCGGGGCAGTGCTTCCTGGAGATTTTGTTATCGGGGAGCGGATTATGGCAGGGATGATGAGTCGTGGGATGATCTGTGGTGCGGATGAGATCGGGATGTCGACTGAGGAATCTACGGGGATCATGATTCTCGAACAAGACTGGGATATGGCAGTACTCGAATCTATGCTCGGAAAATCATTTTTCGATCTCACCCTTCCATTCGTCGGAAATAATGACGAAATATATCACTATACCCTTCGTGATACCACATTCGAGATTGATAACAAATTCATCACCAATCGTCCTGATCTCTTCTCGGTCGTCGGAAATGCTCGCGAATTCCATGCAGTTTTCGAGACTCCATTTCGATCCTATGGGTCAAAAAATGTTGCCAGTGGTACACTCGAAGCCAAGATAGAAACCCCTGCCGTCAGCGCGTACCATCTCATGAAAATGAGTAACATCACGGTCGAAAAAAGTCCGATGGGAATGGCTCTCATGATGGAACGTGCGGGACTCGCACCGAAAATGGATATCGTCGATATCACGAATTGTATCATGACCGAACTCGGTCAACCGATGCACGCCTTCGATGCTGACAAAATCACTGGAACCATCACGGTTCGTATGGCAAACAATGGTGAAATCCTCGAAGCACTCAATGGAGTGAACTATACTCTCACAGAAAATGACATGATCATCGCAGATGAAGTCGGCCCGATTGCTCTCGCGGGAGTTATCGGTGGCATGGCAAGTGCCGTTTCTCTCGAGACAAAAAATATCATCTGGGAATCTGCTTGCTTCGATGCGACCACCGTCCGTCTCACCGCACAGCGTCACGCGATCCGAACGGATGCGAGTACTCGGTATGAGAAGTCTCTCGATCCACTCCTCGCGGGTATGACCTTCTCTCGAGTACTCGAATACATGAACTTTCTCGGAAAAAATACAAATCCAGAAGGAGTTTTTCGATATGTGAATGACGAAAAAATAAACCACATTTCGATCGACGTTCCCTTTGCTTTTATTAATACGAAAGCTGGGGTAGTTATTCCACCAGAATCAGTACTCGCGATTCTCGAACGTCTCGATTTCCAGATCGAGACGGGTGATGCAATAGGATTTCGTGTGATCGTTCCGAGTCATCGGGCCTCGAAGGATATCAATATCAAGGAAGATATCGCAGAAGAAATCATGCGTGTCTATGGATACGACAACATTCCGATGTCATTCCTCCAGACGGATTTCCGTATTTCGGATAAAAATCATGAAATTGCACTTCGAGACGAAACCCTTCGTTTCTTCCGAGACCATCACTGGCATGAAGTCTATAATTATTCGTTTTCTTCAGTATTGATCGAAGCAAAACTCCTCCAGGAAGATGTGAGTGATATGGTGGGTATTCAAAACGCATTTAATGAAGAATACACCCACATGCGCCGTTCGCTCGCGCCACGCCTTTTCTCGAATATCGCAGAAAATACAAAATACGAATCTACTCTTTCTTTTTTCGAAATCGGGAAAGTATATTCGAAACAGCCGATCGGAACCCTCCTGAATTCATTTCTCGAAGGACAAGATAAAAAACCATTCGGTGAGAAAAAAATGCTCGCTGGTGTCACAACATCTGGAGACTTCGAAACTCTCAGACGAACTCTCGAGTCCTATTTCCGAAAAACGATTTCCTACGTACCAAAGGTACATGCGGAATACGCTCATAGTTTTCTCCATCCAGGAGCCTCTGGAGTGTATCGTATCGGGGATGAAGTAGTAGCTCGATTCGGGAAGGTCCACCCGAGTGTCGCAACTGCGTTCGAAATGCCAGAAAATACGCTCTATTTCGAGATAGAATATGAGCTCATTCTCGAAAAAATGAACGATGCTGAAACCCTGTTTCATCCGATTTCCCGATTTCAGACCGTTTCTCGTGAACTCAACTTTGTCCTCCCAGAGACAACCCCAACAGGAGATATTGCTACTATTATCGATACCGTTCATCCTTGGATTTCCCATGTGATCGTCGACTCGATCTATCAGGATAGCGAGCGTGTGGGAGAAGGGAAAAAGAGTGTAAACTTCTCTTTTATCCTCTCAAATCAGGATGGAACCATCTCTGATAATGAGGCACTCGAAGTCCAGAATCTCGTGATCGAGACAATGAAACAACATGGATATCTGCTTCGGGGAGAATAGCACTACAACATAAAAAAAAGAAAAAGATACCGAAATTCTATCGTGTATCTTTTTTCGTTTTTATTTTTCCTTATTTTCTGGTAGTATGGAGCCATGAATATCACTCCAGAAAACATCTCGATCGACTACACTCGTGCCGATGCTCTCGCTGAGTCACTCATCCAGTCGGTTCAATGATACATGAAAACTGACCCAGAAACGATCAGAAAAACAATTTGGGATACCTATATCTTTGCCCGAGAAGCCCATCATGGACAACTCAGAAAAAGTGGAGAGCCCTATATTATCCATCCACTGATGACAGCAGAACTCCTCCTCTATCTCAAGCCCGATCTCATCACAATCCAATCATGTATTCTCCATGATGTGATCGAAGATACTCCTCAAACCAAAGAAGATATAGCAGCCCGTTTTGGAACTGATGTTGCCGTTATTTGTGAGGGACTTTCGAAACTCTCGACGATCCGATATCGAGGAGAGGAAAGGAGTGTAGAAAGTCTCCGAAAGATGTTTATCGCGATGGTCGAAGATCTCCGTGTTATCATCGTGAAACTCGCGGATCGACTCCATAATATGCAAACCCTCGAGTTTCATCCGAACAAAGAAAAACGGGATCGAATTGCCCTGGAAACCCTCAATGTCTATGCTCCTATCGCGGATCGACTCGGTATTTTTCATATGAAAGAACAACTCGAAACGGAATGTTTCAAAGTGCTCTATCCTGAAGAATATAAAAAAATCAGTGGGGAACTCAAAGAACTCAAAGAAGAACAAAATTTTTTCCTCAAAGAAGCCCAAGCAATCATCCATAAAGTTCTTCCTGAAAATGTACCGATTATCGATATATCCTATCGCATCAAGTCGCCATTTAGCATATATCGCAAACTTTCGCGAAAAGAATATTCCTACACTCATACGAAGGATCTCTATGATCTCTTCGCCATTCGCATCATCACGAACAATATTCCACGATGTTATGAGATTCTCGGAATCCTCCATAATGTCTTTGTTCCGATGCCAAAAAGATTCAAAGACTATATCGCACTCCCGAAAGAAAACGGATACCAGTCGCTCCATACCACGGTGGTATGACTTTTCGCGAAAGTTCGCTCACAACCCACGGAAATACAGATTCGCACTCCAGAGATGCATCTCCAGGCAGAAATCGGTGTGGCAGCCCATTTCGAATACTCAGAGAAGGGAAGATCAGAAAATTCGAAAGACAGCTACTGGGTAAAAACAATTAAGAGTATTGTCGAAACCAATATCGAGGGTGGAGAATTCATGCAAGAAATGAAAGTAAATGTCTTTTCGGATCAGATTTTCGTCTTCACTCCAAAAGGGGATATTATTACCCTTCCGAAATGAGCCACGCCAATCGATTTTGCCTATGCGATACACTCGAATCTCGGGAATTCTATGAGTATCGCAAAGGTAAATGGTCAGATTATTCCTCTCGACTATCGACTCAAAAATGGGGAAAGTATCCAGATTATCACGGACATCCACAGAAAACCAAATCCAATCTGGCTCTCGTTCGTCAAGACTGCAAAAGCCAAAGAGCATATTCGACAATTTATCAATCGTGAGGAACGTGGTTACTTTATCGAAAAAGGACGCACGATCCTGAATGCCTACATGGAGAAAAACTATGGAAAAGGACTCGATAAAGAGCTCTCGATCCTCAAGAATCTCGATGGAAAAACCCTCGACACCAAGCAAAAGGAAGATGTCCTCGTCCAGCTCGGAAATCTCTCACGCAAGCCGATCAGTATTTTCCGATCGATCCATGATGATGTCATCAAGCAACTATTCGGTGATAAAAAACCAGAAAAAGAAGAAACTCATGCTAAAACCAAGGAAAAAACCACCAATAATACATCAGAAGAGGTCACGGTTATTATCGGAAAAGAACGCGATCTTCCCTATAAACTGGCTCAGTGCTGTAACCCTACTCCAAAAGATAAAATCGTCGGATATATCGGGCAGGGGATTATCAATATCCACAAGATCCACTGTGAAAACATCGAGAAGATCAATCTCGACCGTCGTATGACCGCTCGTTGGTCGAATGCAAAAGTCACTGGCGTCACGATCGAGATCGAGTGTGTGTTCCATGATCGAAAAGGACTCCTCCGTGAACTCACAGATATCATCTACCATACTGGGCTCAATATCGAATCCCTCCACACCGAAAAACTCGAAGATGATATGGTACTCGATCGATTCGTCCTCCAGAGTGATGATGAGGACTACTATATCTATGAGCGTCTCGCGGAACGTATCCGATTCGATATTCCGGAACTCGTCGAAACGCGACTCCTCTCGATGAAGTAGTTATTTCGCTGGAACCGTGACGGTAATAGGATCATTCATGCCATCGAAAGCCCCGAATGGATAGGCCGACCCTACCCCCACGAGGAGCATCCCGATCATGACGATCGCGAGCACGGTTCCATTCCCACCGAGGTACTTCATCGCCCAGTCCCAATCTCCCGTAAAATTATATATCTGATAGCGATACCGCATAATCGCCACGCCCGTCAGGATAAGAATCAGTCCGAGAAGGAATTTCATAATTTGATTTTTAGAGGGAAATATGGTTCTATAGTATAGAATTTTATAAAATAGCAATATGGGTGCATCTGAACAACTAGAGTTGGCCTTGAGAACAAAATCCACTTGAAGAAATCATGAACTCAGTGAATTAGAAAAGGAATACTTTTTTCTCCTGAAAGAAGCAAAAAAACACGGATTTGTATGAAAAATGAAATGAAAATATGCACACAGGATTACCATGCTTCTTATTTATATGGAGAGTTTATCTGATTCTATCGGAAATGCATTCATACAAGAAGGCGAAAAAATAGACTAAAAACATTTGCAAAAATCCAATGTTTCCATAATATTCCCCCGTTTTCTGATATCAGAATATTGGGATATCGCCAAGTGGTAAGGCTCCGGACTCTGAATCCGGCATCCGTAGGTTCGAATCCTACTATCCCAGCCATAAAAAATCGAGCTCGCAGACCATGTTGCCTGCGTTTCACATAACAC
>CAZDFE010000029.1:6433-9311 GCA_964504755.1 uncultured Candidatus Peribacteria bacterium | reverse complement strand
ATCTCAAAACTCGAAGCTGGGATGATGCTGCAGGAACCAAACGATATAAGACCGAGATTGTGTCCGATAACGTTATCCTCCTCTCAAGCGCTGGTGGAAACTCGAGCGAATCATTATATGGATCCAATGAGAATCAAGTGACCGAAGAGCCACGCATCAAGACAGCTCGACCAAAGATGGAAGAAGATATTTCGATCGAGGATATCCCATTTTAAGAAAAACTCCCATACTTTGGGAGTTTTTTTATGCGAGATCAAGGTGTTCCGTATCGGATTTGAGATTATTCTCGGTTCGAATTCGAGGATTATAGTAGTTATATACTACCTTAATAATATCCTCTTTATCGAGGATTTCTGACTTGAGTCCGATGGATTCGAGACTCATCTTAACGGTACTCGCTCGTTCAAAATTACTTTTTTTGAGTCGTTCGATGCGAATACGATTGGATCGAATATCAGCCACGGATTCCTCTTGTTTGAGTGCTGACCAGAAAGAACGAAAGAGTCCGAGCATATCCGTTTTTCGAACACTTTCATTACTTTCGAGATCGAACGGAACGATAATATAAAACTCTTTTTTCATAATTTGAGCCAGATCCACAAGATTCATAAGAAAATCTATATATTTATAGGTCTGCTCTTGTAAGAGATTATTTTCTTGCTTCAATGCAAGATTCTTGAGTCGATTAATGTAAGCTTCGATATCAACCTTTAGGGAACGAACGATAATCTGGATCGGAAAATTCAGAGAATTCAAAAATCGCTGATAGGACATGAGGATCGCATCCTGCTCTTCCATACTCTTCAGGTTAAAATTCAGGGCATGGACCCGTAACACCATACGAGAAGAACCATCCTTCATAAGGATGAGATTATCCCGAATCTCAGAAAAAGGAAGATACCGCTGGGTACTCGCATCTTTCGGTGGTTTTTTTCCAGTTTGTACGATCGAAGTGTCAGACATGAGAATTAGAGTTTTCAGATATTGAGAGTTACCTCATCATCCATGATGGATTCGAGGGTTTTATTTTGTTCGGCAGGAGCTTTTGCTGGAAGACTTACATATCCCACATCCAATTCACTATAACTATCCGTTCCGATCGACCAGAGACGAGATCGAGCATTCAGTGTCAGTCGAAAAAAACTCAGTATAGCAGGAAGAAATGTCATTTCCGATATTCGCATCAGGGCGATCACTACACCAATAATTGCAAACGGAAGAGCAAAAACTAATGCTATTTCCGAAGAACCAAGATTAGTTTCTATGGACTTAAAAATACCATACGCCATCCCACCCCATACCATCATAATAACAAGCTGTCGAAGGGAAAGTCCAGCTACAATAGTATCTTCATTTTCTATTTGGATTGGGATTTTGTATTGCATGCGGTTAGTATATCCTAACAGTCTTGAATGCGCAAGGGTTTTATCGATGTTTCTTTTGACTTTTATAGGCTTCATCGTATAAATGTACCGTTTTATTCTCTTGGTGTTGCGCTGTATAGCAAGATGCCAATTCTTCACTCCTCTTCTATGTTCTCATTCGTTAAAAAACGTAAACAATTTTATATAATTGCAGTCGCACTGAGTGCTATTTCGGCACTCTCACCCTTTATCATTGATGTTAATCTCGGAATCGATATGACGGGAGGGATACAGATAGAGTACACCACTGAGGGTGGAGATCCTACTATAGCTGAAGCTACGGCAAAAGAATATGCCGAAGCTATTAAAAAAACGATTGTATTCGAAGAAAAGCCAATCATGAATGATGTTTCAGTATATGGCATTGCTGGAAGTGATTCCTTCATCGTTGAAGCTGGTTTTACCACCCCAGAAAATGCTTCCGAAGCTGATATCGAAAAATTAAAAACCCAGTTTAGCACCACTCTTACCGAAAAACTTGCTTCCTATCAGTGAGTTCGTATCACACAATCTCGATACGTAAACATCGGTGAGTCATTTGGTGCCTATATCAAGAAATCAGGATACATTACACTTGCGATCTCTATTCTCATGATCTCTCTCTATATCCAGTATGCCTTTCGAGGATCGATCGCGGGTATGGCAAGTTGGCCATTTGCACTCGTGACTGCCGTATCCCTCATGCACGATGTACTCGTAGCATTCGGGCTCTATGTCATCACCTCCTTCTTCTTTCCAGAATTTAAGATCGACACCTTTTTTCTCACAGCGCTTCTCACGATTCTTGGATATTCGATCAATGATACAATCGTGGTAATGGATCGAATTCGTTCGAATCTTCATAATGGTGAACTGAAGAAAACAAGTTTTAGTGATATTATCGATCGATCGATTCATGATACCATGCGTCGTTCTCTCCTCACTCCGATGACGGTATTAATCGTACTCGTGGCCCTCTTCTTCTTCGGTCCGACAAGCCTCAAAGGATTTATGCTCGCCCTCATCTATGGAACAATTGTCGGAACCTATTCTTCTATTTTTATCGCATCACCACTCTTGGTCGATATCACGAAGAAAAAATAATATTCTTTTCTCGCAAAAAGAAGCCTCGCTCTCACGGGGCTTCTTCCATTTTATCACCACCTGCCTATTTCCTATGATTCAACAATTTTCTCTCCATGGATTTCGTTGAAGCGCGTCACGAACGATCGAATGCAGTGAGTCAACCTGTATTATTGGAGCCAACGGATCTGGAAAAACTCATCTTCTGGAAGCCATTCATCTCGCTAGTGGAGGGGAACTTCAGTATCTACAAGCCCCTTGGAAAGAGGATGCTTGTCTCGAATTTGACTACATGACATCATTTGGACCCAAGCACTTTTCTCGTACTCGCCAAGGAGGAAAGGATATCTATCAAATTCAACAAAAAAAAATTAGTGGTATAAAGTATCAAG
>CAZDFE010000029.1:0-6423 GCA_964504755.1 uncultured Candidatus Peribacteria bacterium | reverse complement strand
CTTTTGGTTTCGCCATTCGATATGAATCTTTTGTATTTTGCACCCAGTGCTCGTCGCGAATATATTGACTCTATTCTCATGCGAGCCTATCCATCATTCGGAAAAGTTCGACGGGAATACACGGAAGCAATGCGACAACGCAACAGTCTTCTCAAGAAAGTTCGAGAAGGTGAGGCAAGTCGGAATGATCTCAATTATTGGGATACTTGCTTTTCCCAGAAAGCCTTTCTCTATCATCAATATCGAAAAAAATGGTATCAGTTCGTCATGGAAGAACTTACCCATATTGGAACACTCCTTCCAGAATATGAGATTACCTTTCAGTATGAGAGCGTCATTACTACTGAAAATCTCGAAGCATCTGATATTATGACGTATCTCAGTGAAAAACGAGAACGTGATATCCTCACGGGTCATACCCATATTTGACCCCATCTCGATGATTTCTCATTCTGGATACATACTCCAGAGTCAGATCGGATCGAAAGTGCCTTCTATCTCTCTCGATGAGAGAATAAAACTGTTCTCCTCGGGCTCAAGTATATAGAACTCCTTTTCTTAGAACGGACAGCGCGACTTCCGGTTGTATTGCTTTTCGATGATATATTTGCTGAGCTAGATGAATCCCATGCCCAAATAATTATCCAGCATTTTCAAGCCCATCAAGTCATTATCACTTCCCAACGACCACTCCCAAAAAATGAGAATTGGTCGCATTTTTCTTGCATAAATATCAATACTGAATATCATTGCGCCTAGTTTTTATATACTCGGAAAGGCGATCCGATTCACTTACCTCTTTTCATTTTATGAAGAAAATTTTCTCCTTCCTTCTTGCTGGTATTTTTTCGATGGGAATTCTCGGAAATTCTGCATTTGCAGCTGATCCTATTCCAAAAATTCATCATTTTAATATCATCACTTCCCCTACTACAAAAGAAAATGAAGCTATCGATGTAACGGTCGAAGCAAAAGATAAGGACGATCGAACCATAACGAACTATCGCGGTTCTGTGTTTTTTCAGAGTACGAGTGACTTTACAGCAACCCTTCCAGCACAAGGAAAAAGTATTCAATTCAAGGAAAGTGATAATGGAGTGCTCAAGCTCAGTAAGGCAGTTGTCTTTAAGCGAAAGGGGAATCAAACCCTTCAGGTCAGCGATGCGGTCGAAGATGCTGAGGGAACCGTAACTATCAAGGTAGATCCTGCGGATAGCCTCGCTACAAATACTGCCAGTGGTGAAACGATCACGATTATTACTCCCGAAAACAACTCCTCTATCGCGACAGAAACGATTACTATCAGTGGAAAAACTAAGAAAAATAGCAAAGTTATCCTCAAGCTCAATGGCTCAGAGGTGGCAACGCTGGCATCTGATGATAGTGGGATATTCACTAAGACAATCAGTAATATTACTCAGAGCTCGAATATCCTGACTGCAGAGATCATGGATGGAAACAATCGAGCGGTTGGTATAGCGGAATCGCGTTTTAGTATTGCTGATGCTGGTCCAAAGTATTACAATACCGCTATTACTCCCAGCAATAGTGTAGAGGCAGGAAGTCCTATCGGAATAACGATCGATGCAGAACCAGGACTTGCCGAGGTGAGTGCTCTGGTCGATGGAAGTATTATTATAGCGAAGGAAGAATCGAGTGGAAAATATAAAATCAATACTACTGCACCTGCCCTCTCTGGAAGTTATGAGATCAATGTATCACTCAAGAATGCTCTCTCAAAAATTCAAAATAAACCAAATGCTATTACTCTTATTGTCACTGAGAAAGCAGTACCCGTCGTGACTTCACCAAGTTTCAAGAATGTAAAAGTAACTACTCAAGGAAGTCGTGTTATCTTCGTGTTTGGTGTAGAGAATATGACGAATGAAATCCAGAAATTCAAAATCGCCTACGGTAATAATGCAGATAGCCTTACGGAACAAGCTCTAACGAATGAGGTTTCAAAAATCCAAAGTGGTACTGGCGAGTATACATGGTATATCGATAATCTCCCAGCAAAAACCTATACCTTCAAATTATTTGGAGTTAAAGCAGATGGCGCCCTCGTATCCAACTTTTCTTCCGATCCGATGAATGCCACGATTGGCACCACAACGTGTAGTATCGGAAATGTCGGGAAGATTCGAGTCAATACTCTCACGGATAAGAGCATTCTCTCATGGGATACCGTGACTGGTGCTCTCTCATACAACATCTATAAAATAAATGCAGCTGGAGATAGTGCTCTTCTCCAAAATACGAAAGATACCAGCTATGTGATCCATCTCGCTTCTGGATCAGTGGTACATGAAGACTTTGGGATCAAGGCACTCTGTGATGACAAAACAGAATCACCGAATGCTTCTCTGGCTTCGAAGGTACAGACCTGACCTGGAATGATCGGATTCCTTATCGTTCTCTCAGGAGTTATCGGCATTCTCGCGATTCGACGAAGAACCGCATAAAAAACTTTGACATTCTATAGCCTTTCTATATAATCCCCGAGCTTTTCGGTAGATATATCGGAAAACAAATTTCGTATACATCACTCTCATTTGTATGATTGGAAAATTTAAGAAAAGAAAACGCCTTCGCGTACATGGATTCCTCGCTCGAAAAACAACCGTAGATGGACAAAAGGTTCTTCGTGCTCGTCGCCGTAAGGGTCGTCACGTTCTTGCTGTGAGCTATCCAAACCGTTTTAAGAATGTTCGCGGAAAGAGCAAACATCACATCGTTGCTGGTGGAAATGCACGTATCGTGACATTCCCTGGTCTTACTGAGCGTTTTCGTGGCTAATTTTCATGATCGCAAAGAAATACAGACTCAATGAAAAAGAATTTAGAAAGGTTTTACAAAAAAGAAAGCCTTTCTTTTCATATGGTATGATCGCAAATGTACTTCCGAATCGACTCGAGTATGCGAGAATCGGCATCCTTCTCTCAGGAAAACAGTGTCGCGGGAGTGTGAATCGTAATAGCTTTCGTCGATTTACCTATGACCTCTCTCGACCATTTCTCGATGGTATCGGGTATGATGTTGTCTTCGTCCTGAAAAAAGGAAAAATACTCGATCATAAGAATCTGGAAGACTTCAGTGAAATGAAAAAAGATATCCAATTTCTCTGGAAAATTCTCACGCGAGAACTGTGAACCAAATAAAAGAGGCGAGAAAGCCTCTTTTATTTATAGTTAACCATCTATCCCCATTTCTCCATCACTCGTTCTATCAGAGCGTCCTGAGTGTGAGTATCAATAGCACCCGTCATAGAAAGTCCGTTTGCCTTCTGGAATGATCGAAGGGCAAGAATCGTACTATTTCCCATTATTCCAGTATCTTTCCCCTTGAAATATCCAGCATCGCGAAGAAATACTTGGAGACTGCGAACATTCGAACCACTCTGCCCCTTCTTCGGACTACCAAATGACTGTACCTGACTTCTTGCGATTGTATAGGCTTTTTCCCAGTTATTTCGCTCTGCGATGAGAAGTGCTTTTTGCTCTTCGATTGCCTTGAGTTCTGCATTACGAATCGTATCATATCGTCCATGTGCCTCAGCAAGCGTTGCCTTAGTAAGAGGGCCATAATTCCCAGCACCTGGATCGGTTGATTTTGTTACCACTCCATGATCCAGCTGAAATGCGAGTACCATATCCCGCATACTTCGACCTTCTGTCGTATATCCAAGATCAGCAAACATTTCGAGTACTTCCTTCGTCATACCCGCCATTGATACAGAAGTTACTTTTTCGAATCGAGACAGATCGATACGACCCGTGTCAATCGCCGTAATATCGAGAATCGGTGTTCCATCCTTTGAATCAACGAGCGTTCCTGTCACCTTTCGTCTTCCCCAGATAAGCGCTCGGCGAAGACCAGTCTCGCCCTGTCCCATCCATATATCGATACGATCATAGGCCTGTCCTCGCTCTCCAGCAGTTACGATCGCCCCACCACGATCTTCGACGATACCCGCTCCGAGTCCTTCGAATACGATTTTTGTACCAAACGCATAGGTTTTCGGGGCAGCAAGCATTCCCGTAAACACTGGCTTTCCGCTCGCCCCATTCGTACCATTTCCATTCAGTATCCTCTCAGCATCATAATTTCCCTTCAGATAGAAATTCTGATTCGGCAATGGGGAATAATAGGCTGTAATAATAAATTCTTTTTTGGTTCCTACTTCTTCAGCCGCATACCCGCTTCCAGGAAGAAATCCACAGAAAGCAATACAAGCTGAGAGAATATAAATACTCTTTTTGACGAGCGAGAGACGAAGAAAATGTCGTTTTGTAGTATAAAAAACAATACTAACATCCTGTCGAATATGGGCCGATAAGAGGCTACTCGCCGAAAGAGAAGAAATATACGTCATGTATAAAGATTAGGAATAAACATCTCATCTACATACCCGGGTAATACATCATCTTATTTTCACGAAAATACAATCGAGAGTCTAGCATATATTCCCTACCTTTTGCAAGAAATAGAGATTGACACTCTGCGAATTTTGTTCTTGGTTTTTGATCAAGAGAGGTGCATTATAGAAAAAAATAAGAAAAGTTCAAAATATTTTTGCTTTTTCCCCTCGTTTTCATATACTCTACCTGCTTATTTTTGATTTCATAGTAGTATCAAAAATACAAAAACCTATGGCGAATATAGTTTAGTTGGTTAGAACGCCGGACTGTGAATCCGGAGGTCGTGGGTTCGAGCCCCATTATTCGCCCCATTTCATTTATGCGAAATAATTGAGTTTAGCTTCTCTCTTGTCATCTTTCTCTCGGGAAAAGGGCGAGAATCCGAAGTTCTGAGTTGCCCATAGGCAAGTCAGAACCAGGAGAGCCGGCGCACGGCGGAGAGTGCGGAGCCCTATTATTCGCCCCATTTCTCTTTTCTTTTGGAAATGAGCTTCTAGATTTTAGCCGTGAGATGTTAGATACAACTAGCTTCTGACGGCTATAATCTATTCGCTATATTTCTTAATGTTTATTTCTTTATTTTTATTCCATGTCAGATTTTTCTAAAGATCTCGCGAGTGCGAATCCCGTACAATCATACAACGTCGGTGACGTAGTAGTAGGTGATGTTCTGGTTGCAAATCAGAAAATGATTCTCCTCGACCTCGAAGGTCAGTTTACTGGTATTATTACTGGTTCTCATATGCATTCTTCTACGGAAGATTCGAGTGAGATTGTTCCTGGAACTCGTATCGAATCGATCGTAATCGGTGATGATGCTCATTCTGGACTGATCCACCTTTCACTTCGTAAGGCAAGTCAAGCAAAACTCATCGAAAAACTTCATTCGAATTTCGATACCAAGGAAATCATTACCGTGGTTCCAAATGAAGCCAACAAGGGAGGACTTCTCATCGACCTCGATGGAATCAAGGGATTTATCCCAGTTTCTCAGCTCACTCCGGTTCACTATCCACGTGTCGAAGGAGCCAATGCAGAAAAGATTCTCGAACACCTCAACAAGCTCGTCGGAAAACCATTCCAGGTTCGCGTGATCAACGTGGATCAGAACGGAAAGAAGATTATCTTCTCGGAAAAGGCTGCCATCGAAGAACAGCGCGCAGCAGCAATGCAAACAATCAAGATCGGTGATATCGTCGAAGGTCATGTATCAGGAATCCTGACATACGGTCTCTTTGTTACCTTCAATGGTATCGAAGGTCTCGTTCACGTTTCTGAAATCGACTGGGGACACGTCAATAATCCTCACAAGCACGCTCGTATCGGAGATAAGGTTACCGTTCAGGTGATTGGTATCGAAGGAGAAAAGATTTCTCTCTCAATCAAGCGCCTCAAGCCAAATCCATGGCAGGTACTCGCGGATAAATATCAGGTTGGTGATATTATCGAAGCTCCCGTTCTTCGTCTGTCTCAGTTCGGAATCTTTCTCGAGCTCGATGGTGCCATCTCTGGTCTCATCCATCTCTCAGAAATCCCTGCTGACATGATGAAGAATCTCGAAGAAAAGGTACACGTTGGAGAAATGATGCAGGCTCGTATCATTACCTTCGATCCAGTCGCAAAACGTATCGGACTCTCGCTCAAGGCGCTCGATCCGAACTACGTTCCTTCTGAAATCGTCGAAATCCCAGCAGAAGCGCTCGAAGCATAATCCCGTTTTCTAGAAAATCCTCCAATTATGGGGGATTTTTTCAAAAATAAATTTGCATTTTTATATGAGCTCGCTATAATCCGCAGGCATTTTCCAGTCAGGAAAGAACGCACCCATAGCTCAATTGGAAGAGTAGCGGTCTTCGAAACCGTTGGTTGTAGGTTCGAACCCTACTGGGTGCACCATAAAAAAATTCAAAAGAAAATCACGATTCAAAACGAAACCTCATAATTTTGAATTATTCCTTTGAAACAACGTTTCATTTTTGCCCAGGTGGTGGAATGGTAGATG
>CAZDFE010000028.1:5363-9436 GCA_964504755.1 uncultured Candidatus Peribacteria bacterium | reverse complement strand
GGGGAATATCAGTAATATTCAACTTCAGGTTGCTCTTATACTTGAGGCGTTCGATCAGGAGTTTGTATTCGCTTTTCTCGAGTTCGGTAATCGTCACGAGTTCTCCATCGATGCGCAGCCTCACAGCGATCGTGTGCTCGCCCGAATCATAGTGGATATCCGAACTCCCAAATCCGAGTGCCCCACGCGTGATGAGAGAAAGTGCTTTCTCACTGTCTTGATTCTGGAGGCTTTGATGGAGTTCTTGGTTGAGTGATTCGAAATGATTTATTTTTGTATCGGCGGGTTGCTTTTCCTTTACTTCCATAATAGCATTACGAAAATCATCCTCATTCTGGATGGAGGAGGTATCTTCTTCGGGCGTGACGGGAATGTTTTTTTTGTTGGTGTCAGTATCTGGCATGGTGGCATACTAACAGAAAATATACTTTTTTGCAAAAAAGGAATATTTTTCTTTTTCATGAAAAGTGGTATAATCCCGATGATTTGTTACTTCTGCTTTAGAGTATGGCTTTCTCTCTCTGTAATATATTCTTTTACTGAATTATATTGATTTTGTATTGGTTATTTTTCGGGCAACATGCATGATTTGATGACAATGGATCATTTGAAGAATTTCTACTTTTCGGAAAAATTCTTGAAACAATTATAGTATCCTGACTTATTTTTCTTGCTTGAAAATTCATATTTTACTTTCTTAAGAAATGTGTTTTTCTGTTAAAGAAATTTTACTCATAACACTCTTCGTAATGTCATTTATCATGCGAAATGAATCCTTCATGTGTGAACACTGTGGGTGTGAAGTAACGCTTCATCCGACGGGTTCGGCGCGCAATCACTGTCCAAAATGTCTCTATTCGAAGCATGTAGATGCCGATTCTCCTGGGGATCGTCTCGCGACGTGCCATGGACTCATGGAGCCGATCGGCACCGACTACAAGAAAAATAAAGGCGATATGATCCGCCACCGTTGTACAAAATGTGGAAAAGAAATGCTCAATATCGTGGCTCCTGATGATGACTTTATCGGACTCGTGAGGAGACTGAATATCATGAAAACTCGATAAAACTAGAATCATCGAAATTTTATCGTCGTGCCAGTGTGGTTTGTTTTATAACTCCTTTGAGAAAACTACATGCCCTTTAGGGCTGGGAATGAATCATGTCAGAACATGGTATTATAATAAAAAACAAAGATCAATCAGAATTTATACTATTCCTCCGAGCGCGAGATAGTATCTAGAGTATTTTTTATATTCTCTTGTATTTTTCAGAGATTCTCGAGTACCTCTCGAGAAGATTCTCCATAAGCATTTTCCCAAAGTTGTAGATTTTTTATGAATTCGATTGATTTCTTATGGTCTTCATCTCAGATTGGGTCTCAGAGTGTGAGTCCGAGTGTACTGAGTGCAGGAGGTCTCGCGACATGGAAACTCAGAAATATACTCGGATCTGCAGACATGGTCTGAACAAAATATGTCGATGTATCGTATTTTCACGGACTGAGTCCTACTGCTGTTGTTTCGAGATTTTCTATGATTCGATATTTTTCTCTCTCTGTGACAGATACATCTCGAAATGATACTTGAAATATAAGATAATTCGATATATTCCTGCGATCGAGTATTTTCCAATGGTCTAGATATATTCATGAGAAATCACTATCGATGGAGAATTGATATTTCTCAGCATCTTTCGATCCTACGCCTACGAGAGATATGCCTACTTTTTCCTCTATTTCTGAATTTGCAGATTGGAGTATTTGAGCGAGAAGAGTGAGGCTATTTGTATCAATTTTTTCGAGAAAAATAGCGGCAATTGCATGTTTTCATCATGATATACTTGTCCTGATATCCTGATATGCAGTCACTGTATCCAGTCTGTAAATCAAATTATTAATAAAGCTGGCGTAGCCTTGTGAATATGGTTCGATTTTTTCTTCCCAAGTCTGACCACTCCGACTCACTAGGATATATGTATGGGTCACCCATATTTTTTCTCCTCAGAATGAGAAGGGAAGCATTGGTATGACGAGAACAGTTCATCACTTTGTCTCTTGGATACTTCTTTTGATGATAGTTACAGACATACCGTCTCATGTCCCTGTCCAGAGTATTTTTACTTCGGGTATTGATGATGGGAGCTCTTCTTTTTTATCGTTTGAAGAAAAAAGTGAGAACAAAAATCATAGAGGAAACATGATAAATATGAGAAAGAAAAATACTTTCATATCTCAGAAAGAAATATTTTCCATCTTCTTGATTTTATATATATTTGCAACTATTTTTTCATAGTCTTTTCATTTTTCATAATTTCAAAATGAAATATACTCAGTAAAACATTTCATGAATTCTGAACTCAAAAAACATCTATGAACTCACTCATTTGTCAAAACTGTTTCACTCTACATAAATCATCGACCCATATTTGCTTACAGTGCTGAGTGGTAGTATATACACCATATATCATCGAGCGTGAAAATCATATGAACATTTTTTCGGAGTTTTTCCTTCAGAAATATGTTAATTCCGATACCCGTAAACCCATCTCTCTTCATAAGAGTATGCCTGAAAAGCGGAAGGTAACGTATAATTTCTGAGTCAATCAATTTTCTGTCTATTGACTTGTACTTCTCCCTGTTCACTTCGTGATACATCCTCTGTGGATGATCACAGTTCTGATTGTACATCTCTCACGACCATACATGCTCTGGACGGCTCGATTCGACGAATATGGATGGATAACATACATAGAAGATAATCTCTGAAATCCACAGTATAATATACTCGAAGATTACTCTCGGAACAATAAGCAATACGCACTTTTCTTCGAAAAACATATTGCAAATAGTCATGCTTATATACACTGGAAACATAAGAATCAGGAAAATCGACCATTTTCTTTCTTTCTTGGATATATTTTTGGATATATTCTCGTCGGAACTTTCCTTGGAGTTTGACTCTATATTTTTGATACTTATATCATTTCAGTACTCTAACTTTATATGATACTTGTTTCATATATTCTGAATATTTCGTGAATATACATAACCCCTTTGGTTATTTAGGTTTGAGGCTGAATCATGCCCAGAATGGGTAAATCCTAGGTTTTACCAAGTATCTTTGGAATATCTTCTGGAGAATTACAAACATGTACAAGATTTGAAGACTTCCATCTTTACTATATCGACCTGTAGCGACTATGAAAGTAAAGTAAATAGTATTGTCTTACAGATTATGTCGCATTTTTTAAGGAGAAGATTACGGTTTTCTTTAATGTTTTTAACATTGACACATGATCAAGAAAAATATTCGCAAATCCACGAGAAGTGAGTATGCTTTACGGGCTCTCTAACTTTACCACTATGAAAATAGGTTTCTATATCAGTATTAGTATCATGGTAGTCTCCTTGTTGGCACTCTGGTACTACAACTATTCCACCTATAGACAACCAATATGGTTCTGGGGATTTTTTCCGTCAGTTATTGCATGGGGGAGCATCTCCATATGCCTTATCTGGTTAGGAGCGTACTATCTCCTCTCACGGGATATATGGGCACTTGTTCTGCTTGGGTGATTCGTATGAGGGTTTCTGATTTTTTTCGCCTCTCAGAAGTACATCCAAATGAAGGAGTGAAACATTATCACACAGCAACATGAACAGTGGGAAAAAATCGTACAAAATACTCGATATGATTCTTATCAGCATTGACTCTCTTTTTCGTACATCACACCCGACGAGCATCTCGGGAAGATATCTGTTCGTGAAGAATCTGATAGGGTGCTTCTCTGGAGTGAAAAATGAGATTTTATCGGAGGGATACAAATATTTGAGAAATCACCTGAGAATACACTGATGCAAGCGCTCGAAATACGATATGAGAAAGAAGTGAATTCGGGGTGTCGTTTTACGCAGGAGTTACTCCCTGGAGATGCTGAACTCTCAAAACGATATCCATCATGGGCACATATACACGCTGTCACAGGAGAGCAGTGTACCCCCCTTTTTTTCTCATGAGCCTTCACTAGGAAGAGTCTTGAGACTCGCGGGTATAGTGTCTTTATTGAGAGCG
>CAZDFE010000028.1:0-5353 GCA_964504755.1 uncultured Candidatus Peribacteria bacterium | reverse complement strand
ATATTTTTATCTTTTCTGATTCGGATCGATGACTCTTCGCATGGATTCCGACGGCGATGGAGCAGTATCCTCCATTTTGGTTTGAGACGATAACCTTTATGAAGTAGATATTGCTTTTATCATGCGAAATGAATCCTTCATGTGTGAACACTGTGGGAGTGAAGTCACGCTTCATCCGACGGGTTCTGCGCGCAATCACTGTCCGAAGTGCCTCTATTCGAAGCATGTGGATGCCGATTCTCCTGGGGATCGTCTCGCGACGTGCCATGGACTCATGGAACCTATTGGAACCGACTATAAGAAAAATAAAGGTGATATGATCCGCCACCGCTGTACAAAATGTGGAAAAGAAATGCTCAATATCGTGGCTCCTGATGATGATTTTATAGGACTCGTGAGGAGATTGAATATCCGAAATTAGAATTCTTTGGATTTACGCAATATTTCTGCAGCTTCTTTGAGATGTTGTGAAATAACTGTAGATATAGCGCTTCAAGTCTCTCATTCGAATATTTCACGAATTGATGTAGTAAATAATGATTCTGCCTTAGGATCATATCACGAAGTCGTTGGAAAATCCCCAGTTCGTAAATAGGTTTCAACTATGACTAATTTCGTTTCCTGTGATAAAGGTGATAATTTGAATGCGTCACGAATTTCTTCAGAATAAATATTATTGATATTTACTGCAAATTGCATCAGCTCGAATAAAATCTTGCGAGTTTTGTTTGCATCGTCTTGTGAATGAATTGAATGAGCGAGTTTACTGGCAGTATCAAATATTTCACGAAGTTCTTTGGGGGTTTCTAGATGTCACTTATCATTTTTTGTTATATTTTGCTTCAATAATTCCTGAAGATATTTTGCTCCAATAATTTTCTCAATTATTCAAAATGCTTCTTGTTGAGCTTGAGATAGTGTTGTTGGCTGAAACGTAGATCCGATTCGAGATATACATTGATAGTATCAATCCCAAAAATGAGTACACTCTTCGGAAACTTCCATTCGTTCAGGAGTATGAGGCGCATTCATGGCAACTATATTAGTAAATAATAAATTTACCATAGCCTTTCGTATCCATCTGTCAAGTAAATTTTTTACTTTGTGATTATAATGAGTCTTCGAATGGGGAATGATATTGACTTCCTGGGTAATTCTGTAGACTGGAGGAGTTCGAATTATTTTCTCATATCACACTATGTATCATAAATATATCTTATTCATCCTCTCATTTGTTCTATTACTTCCACATTCATTGAGTGCAGCAGTATATACTGGAACATGGTATACAGTAGATCTATGAGCAGGGAAGTGGCAACGCGATACTCATGATGAGAGTGTGAACTACGATACATTTAGGAGAAAAGAAAAAATCATTCAGATTTTTGAACCCGATGCTTCTCTCTATCGGGTACTTACCTGAACGGATAAAAAAGCGATCGCATCGTTATTCCAAGTCTACAGAGATACTATCGACTCTTCGAGTACCAAAAAAGAAGTATCGCGAGTGACAAAAACGGGAAAAATCCACTATATGTCATTGACCATTCCCACTCAGGATGGGAATGGGTATGTCGCATTTTGTATTGCGAGTAATACCAAGGCAAAAATGAGCGTAATGATGAATATTGTGACCCCTCTTGCACCAGTATCTCAACTGGAAATCATAAAAATATGCAGCTCTATCCAGCCTGAGTCTGCAGTGATTTCAGGAGTCGTGAGTCAATAGATACAATAAAAACTTGAATTCATCCGACTTTCTATATGCTTGCAGGTATGCAGGCATTTTTTCAGACATTTTCATCATATATCTCCTCAGAAAATATGATCATACTCGCGATCAGTGGGGGAGTGGATAGTATGGTGATGTTCGATCTCGTGAAGCATATCCATCCGAAAACGCATATTATCGTCGCCCATTTCGATCATTCCCTTCGTGGTGCTGAGTCCGATGGGGATAGAGAGTGTATAGCAAATATTTGCAAAAATGAAAATATCACATTCGAAGTGGAGAAAATGGATATTGCCACGCTCGCGCAAACAGAGAAGATGAGTATCGAAATGTCTGCTCGCAAGTATCGATATGCTTTTCTCCTGAGAGTAGCTCAGCAATACAACGCTCACGCCATACTCACGGCACATCATCTCGATGATCGGATCGAGACCATGCTCTTTAATCTTATCCGTGGTTCGAAACTCGCGGGCATCACTTCGCTTGCTCATGTATCGAGTATCGAGAATAGAACACTCATACGTCCACTGCTCGATGTACCAAAATCAGAAATATATACCTACGCACGTGAGCATCACCTCGAATTTCGTGAAGACTCGACGAATACGAACACGACCTATCTGCGCAATCATCTACGACAGGAGGTACTTCCTCTTTTCGAGAAGGTCAATCTTCACTATCGTCGCTCACTCGCTGACTTTATCGGATATTCTGAAGAAATGATAGCATATATCGATACTCAGATTATTGCCTGGTTATTCCAACAGGAAGAAGAGTATCTATCAGGAAAAAAATCGAAAGAAAGAGTATTTTCCCATGTATTTCAGATCGAAGCATTTCGAAAAGAATCCCTCTTTTTCCAGCGTGAAGTTCTCCGATTTCTTTATCAGAAAGCCAATCATGGAACGATCGGACTCTCAGAATGACTCATCGATGAGCTTCTTCGATTTGTTCTCGATGCATCGAATTCGTATGGAAAAAAAGAAATAAAAAATCTCCGTCTCGAACGGAGAGGGAAGTGGGTATATCTAATTACGAATATTTTTTAGTCCATCAGAGTTTATTAGTGAGATTTTGTAATACCACTAACTTGCCATAATCTTGAGAATTATAGTAATTTTAAAGGTCAATGCCTCTATTCTGTGGATTGAATAATAAACAGTCCTTCAGGTAATGGTATTTATACCCACAGCACTAATATCGTTAGAATACTTATATTTATCTTCGTTTTTCAGGACCCCCTTTCTTTATTAGAAGTACTTCCGATAAGTAAAAATGTATATATAGATTTTTCAGAAAATATCGATGCCAAATTATTGGGATGATTGGTTATTGACTTGCTTTCATATTCCATTTTCATATACTAAATTTTATCTAATTTTTGTATATGAGTGTAGATGCTTCTGAATATGACTCAGAACAATTAGGTCAGGTGGAAAGAATCATAGCTGATATAGATATAGCGTATGCAGTTTCCGAAATACTACCTAGCATTAACTGATATAATGACCAATCGAAAGCATCGATTGCATTTGCATTAGTGGAGTTTTATATTGAGAAAATCAAAAAGAAGAGAGGATTCTCATTGGGGGATAAAGAATATAATGAAGATGACAAAAAATTGCGTATTTGGGAGGATGTAATCCAAGGATGCTTAAAGAAGTTGGGATTGAAAAAACTGGATGGACTGAATGGGTTTAGTATTGATAAAAATTGACAAAAAATTTATCACATTGATATGCTACAACGTAATCTTGCAACGCATTTTCCGTATATTGGTACCACATGAAATAATTAGGATTGTATGAATAAGCAATGATGAGAGGGGAATGCGGAATTCTCTCAGAGAGATAGGGAATTGGTTAAATGGGCCATGAGGAATACTTTTCTTAGATTCATGGAAAAAAAGTTTTCGTCATGAATCTGAAATCTAAGTATTCTCCCAGATTCTGGAGATATGCGGTTGGCCCTGACATATTCTCTGGATCGTGCGGAATCTCTTCGATTACTCAGTGTTATCTATTTCTTTTTTCTATCACAAATAGATCAGAAAAAAGTATTCCAGTATAAGGATATATATTTTGAATATTCGCTGAGTAAAGAAGTATTTCGTGATATGTTTGGTGGTTGAGTGCGGAATTTGATAGATTCAGGTACACATCTGAGCGTCTTTCCGCGTATCTGACCCCATCAGACTACCATCGAAGATTATCAGAATTGGCTGAGAGATATAATTGACATCGATATAACCCAGCAAGTGATAGATGCTACAGGGACATCCACGATGGAGTTACTATGAATATAGAATATTCTCTTGATTTTTCCTTGCATTTTCCTCATTTTCTTTATAATACGCGAGCTTCAACGTTTATATATCTCGTGCTCATTTCAGACTTTTCCCGAAGCTGATGCGACACAACAATCATTTTTTTATGGCTAAGAAACCTACACGAGTGGTAAAACTCCAACTCAAGGCAGGACAGGCAAACCCAGCACCTCCAGTTGGTACTGCCCTCGGACCTACTGGTATCCAGATCGCAGAATTCTGTAAGCAGTTCAACGACAAGACGAAAGATCAGATGGGGAAAATCCTCCCTACTGTGATCAATATCTACGAAGATCGTACGTTTGATTTCTACACGAAACAACCTCCGATGACTTGGTGGATTAAGGATGCTCTTTCTCTCAAGAGTGGTTCGAAAGAATCACACAAGGTGAAAGTGGGTCATCTCACTATGGATCAGATGAAGGTAATTGCAGAAGGAAAAATGCCAGACCTGAACTGTCATGATCTCGATGCTGCTATCCGTATCGTAGCGGGTTCTGCTCGTTCTATGGGTATCACGACTGATCTCCAGAAATAATTTCTCAAAAAAGCCCTCAATCATTCGGCGCTATCGTCTAGTGGTTAGGACACGGGATTCTCATTCCCGGAACCGGAGTTCGATTCTCCGTAGCGCTACCATAGTGTTGGGGCGCTTTTTTGATTCTATCAATTTAATTATAAATCACTTTAGTCAATACATTTTTCCGAGTCATCCTTATATTCATATAAATTCTGAGTATATAAGATGGGTATTATTTTGATGATCTTTTTTGCTCTATGTCGACTTTTTTTCTTTCTACCGCTTCCTTCATATTCCTCCTCTTGATCGCTTCGGGTTCGACCTATCTCGCTCGTCTCTGGAAAATCCCTGTGACCGTGACGCTGGTAGCAGCTGGTATGATGGTTGCATTTTTCGCTTCGAATGGGATATTTGCGTTTATGGATGATTTTGAGATGACGCCAGATATTTTGTTTTATGTATTTCTCCCGATTCTCCTGTTTGAGTCAGCGTATAATATCAAGTATAAGGATTTACTCAGAAATATTCGTTCGGTCAGTGCATTGGCTATTATCTCCCTTACTATTTCTGCATTTTTTATTGCTGGAGCATTATTTCTCATTTTTTCTTGGTTGCATATCGGAGTTCCCTTTATCGTACTGCTTCTGTTTGGGGCGCTTATCTCCTCGACGGATACAGCAGCAGTGCTCTCGATTTTTAAGGAACTCTGAGTTCCCAAACGTTTGGGGCTGATTTTTGAGTGGGTAAATTGATACATTGGTATGAAAAAGGTCAT
>CAZDFE010000027.1:0-9449 GCA_964504755.1 uncultured Candidatus Peribacteria bacterium | reverse complement strand
AAATGCGCCATGTAGAAAATAGAATTCTTAGCTCTCATATATGAATAAGAAATTATGATCACTGAGAACAAGATCAGAAAAATCTAGAAACGATGCTCGAATATGCGAAAGATGAGGTTATTGCTTATCTAACCAGTAAATACGAAGATGGGGATACCATTTTATGGACACTTCGTCTTCCAGAAGAAATAAGTAAAACACACCTCTATGATTATAGGAAGAATATAATAAAGATAGAGAACATTTGAACATTAACCCAAGATTATAATGCGAGATTGAGTGAATTAGTGGAGATTGCTATATGATGCAAGGCGGCAAATATTCCGAATTATTTAGACTTGTTGGCGATAGTTCCAGCGAAGAATTGGTGACTCATAAAGATGGGATTTCTGAATCCTAAAAAATATGTGAAATATAATAAGAATAGAGCATCTCCATGGTATTTTGATCATTTTTTTGACTCGATTCAGGATGAATATGATACTCTAGTTTCTATGTATAATCTCTATCCTGAGCATGTAGTGAGACCATACTATTTTGATCCACATCAGAATTTTTATATTATGGAGAAGTATGGAATAAACCATCTATGAAGCATAAAACATATTCCAAAAGAAATTTTTGACTCCATTCATGCAGTCATTCGCTGAATACACGATCATGGAATTGCTCATGGGGATTTGTGAGGAAATATTCTCTTTGATGTAGATGGGAAGTGAGTGGTCGTATGATTTAAGATAATTGATCCTATTGGAATCTCTCAGAGTGTAAATGCTCAATATTTTGAACAAGCAAAAATGGCTGACAATGAATTTCTGGAAAATTTCTTAAAAAATAGAATAGATTCTCCTTGTACTCCTCAATCCTCAAATATTCCACCATCTCGAACTTTCCAGGAATTCTAGTCTTTCTCTGAGATTTTATTATCATCTCTTTGATTCTTAGGTATCTTGGTAAGATTTACTGATGATTATCTATTGCGAGAACATAGAGAATTTCTCCATCGAGTTCACAGAGAGCACGGAATTTTTTATTGATACGAAAATACCAGATTCTATCTTCTTTGGGTTCACAAATTTTCAGATCGACATTCGTGAAATGTCAGGCGATAATGAAGATTTTTGCTTTCTGGTATTGTTTTTCGAGTTGTCGCTTCATGAGATATTCGAGTGCTTCGGGCGCAATACGTACCTGACGAATCTTGATCATGTTAGTAGTTTATGAATGCGCTTTTCGAGAGTTTTCTGGCTTTTTGGAGAGATTCCTGAGTTTCAGGCGAGAGTTCGGAAATGGCTATTTCTCCGAATTCGATAGGCTCTTCGTATTGGACGACCATTGCGAAATTTTTCCCGTGTTTTGTGATGATAACAGGTTCACGAGGTATAGTATTCATGAGTCGTCCAAAGTTATTCTGAGCTTCTACAGAAGTAATGATTTGCATAGGATGTGAATAAATTTAATTTTCATTATAGCTATAATAGCTATTTTACAAGTTTTCTATAATTCACTCCTCAACCCTCAAATATTCCATCATCCCAAATTTTCCAGAAAGTGTAGTCTTTCCCTAAGATTCGGCAATTATCCCTTATTTATCAGATTCACCACGAGCTTCACCATCGATTCTTTTTCTCTCGGGTCTGACTGTGCAATGAGGAGTGCGAGGGTAGTGAGACCCGCTTCATTAATCTTCACGTCACCATTATCACGGAAGCGGTGACGATTTTTCTCGAGAAACCAGATAAAGAGGAATGCGCCAATGCGCTTATTACCGTCAGTGAAGGGATGATCCTTGATGATGAAGTAGAGAAGGTGAGCCGCTTGTTCCTCGATGGTCGGATAGAGATATGCTCCGTCGAATGTCGCGATAATGGAAGAGAGAATCCCGATGAAACTCTCGTCTTTCTCATTACCGAAAATATCGTTGGCTTCTAATTGTTCGAGAAGTTTTGACTTGAGTTCCTGGATGGCAGACTTTGCCTCGGTATAGTCGATGATATACGTGATATTCTCCTTTCCCATTTCTGGGAGATCTCCAGTATCATACCGATTCAGCGTGACAAATGAATCAGTATAACTCGCGATGATATCGAGAAGTCACTTCGCTTCCTCAGTATCCATCGTTCTTCCTTTTGTAGTGAGCAGTTGGATGGTTTTCCCGAGTTCATCGAGACGAGATTGATTCATGGAGTAACCCTGAACGAGATATTCCTTGAGTCGAGTGGTTGCCCATTGACGAAACTGTATAGCTTTTCCTGAGTTCGTGCGATATCCTACAGCGAGAATGATATCAAGAGAATACATCTTTACTGGCTTATCGGAATTTGGAATGTGCATTTTTTGCACATTGCTTTTTTCATCCACTTCACCGGATTTGATGATATTGTTGATGTGCTTTGTCGCAACGGTACGATCCACTTCGAAAAGTTCAGCAATCTGTTCTTGTCGAGCCCAGACAGTATCAGATTTTTGATCCATCTGTATCTGGATTTCTCCATTTTTTCCTTGATAGATGATGATATTATTATTCTTATTTTCCATGATGCAACATTAAATATGTATACATTATATACATATGAATATATTTACAAGTTTTTTATTCCCCACCTCAAAGTTCAAGATACTCCACAGTCCCCAGTTGTGATCCGATAAGTCCCTGCATATCTCCATAGAGACGAGCGGTATTATCGATCACCCGAGACAGTTGTTTCTCGCGAGCGCTCCACATTTTTTCCATAGCGCGTTTTTCTCGATCGAGGTCATCTTTCATCGTCTGAAAGGCCTCAACAATGTTTTCGATTTTTGCCTTGAATTCAGGGGAAATCAGGTAGTTATAGAGAACTTCCATTTTCTCATCTTTTCATTTTAAGCTATTTCGTACTTTCGTCATTTCGATCATATGTGCGCGGAGAGCGATCGTGAGAGGAAGAACGGATTCGTAATCAGTAACCCATATATCTCGATAGAGTCCGAATCGTGTAATCCCTTCGGGAAGTACTGATGAGACAATAACCGAGACTCCTGCACCAACACGGAGACGATCCTCCTTGAGCTTCTCCACCCAACCATCACTCCATGCCTTTGTATTCTTGGATTCCCAGGCAATCACCCCAACCGACTGACCGAAATCATTGCGCACTTCCTGGATGATATCCGCTCACTTGATTCCTTTTTCTACGTCCGTGATACTATCGATCGGGAAGTTATGATTGAGGAGTTCCTTGAGGGCATCTTCCTGGATTTCTCCTTGGATCTGCATCGAACCTTGTTCTCCCTTACGCTTCGCATCTTCGATCGCTCGTTGCATCTGAGCAATTTGTTCATCTTTGGCGCGGAGCTTTTTCTCATTTTCGAGGTCTTGACGCTCTCGTTCGAGCTTGAGTTTCTCATCGGTTTGCTTCGAGAATTCTTCTTCGAGTTTTTTGCGTTCTTCGATACGAGCTCGATCCTTTTCGAGTTCGAGATTTTTCTTGAGCATTTCGAATTCGTTCTGCTGACGGAAAAATTGTTCTTCCTTTTTTCTCGCTTCTTCGTCACGCTTACGAAGGGATTCGAGCTCGATCAATTGTTTTTTATTCGCTTCTTCGGCATCTTGTTTTGCTCGTTTTACTTCCTCTTGCGCCCAAGCAAATGCTCGCTTCTTCATATCGGCTTCGATCTCTATTTGGAGTTGTTTCTGGAGTTGTTGTTTCATTTCTTCGAGTTCGTGTTTCTGAACATCGGAGAGGGAAAACTGGTGGCCACAGCTTGGGCACGTGATGAGGTTTGACATACTAATGAACAGTGAATAGTGAACAATTAATGGGAAGTATAATAAAAAAATCCATAGAGTCCATGGATTCATTGCAAGATATGATTTTTATACCCCGAGTTGCGAACGAACTACTTCTGGTGCTAGTCCGACCTCAGCAGGAAATGTTGCCAGAAAATTATCGAGAGCTTTTTTACAGAATTCTGGACTCTTTGTTTCACAGATAGCTGTATAGTATCTCATAAAAATACCCATGAAGATCGATGAGGATACAGGATTTTTGAGTTCTATTGGAACATCTTGGAACCATATCTGGTACCAATTCTCAGGAAGTTGTGCATAAATCTTTGTTTCTTCGGGTGTAATTTTTATTAGTTCAGGGTAATAGATATCGTATACCTGTTTGATCCCCGTGAGAACGAGTCAGACTACATTTCCGACAAAAAGTTTTGCCAGCGAAAGGAGGAGATTCGCGGGAGTGAGAGAATCTTTTAATTTATTATGGCCGATGAGCATCGCGATTCATTCTGCAGGACTCAGAAGTATGAGGAGTAAACGGTCTTCATTATCAAACATTCCTCGCAGGAGTAATTCTTGAATAATAACATTCCGAGTATCGGTGGCATTTTGGATGTTATATGCTTCTCTGAGTCTTACTGGAATGGAAGAGAATATCTTTTCCCATTCCTGTACACTGATAACGCTATCGTACATGAGTGTAGCAATATCACGAAGAATTACAGCCCAGAGCTTCTCTTTTTGTACTTCGTTTTGTTCGGGATGACTGGGTTCTCATTTTGGAATGAGAGAAAGTTGCTCGATCGGTAGTTCAGACATAGTTTTATAGTTCACTAAAAAACTCGGAACTATTTTTTTCGATATTGTTGATTTCTGATTGTTTTTCTCGATTTTCCCGAATGGCTCGGATTCATTGTTCCAGAGCCATGAGAAACGGGATTTGAGCAATATTTTCGTGAGACATGTTCCTATCCTACACGAATAAAAAAAGAAAGTCAAAGATTCTACTATGATCCTGACTTTCCGATGGAATTATTCGATTTTTGGCTCCATGAGACTCGATTCAGATCGTGCATGGTCGATAATATAGTAAGAAAGTGCAATACTAGCAATACTTCCGATAATAGTACCAAATATAAAGAGGAGAATAAGTTTCTGAGTAAAGGCCGTTCGGCAGACGAGCATGGCGAGAAAAAATATAATCCACCCCGTCACGACGCTAAAAACGGGGGAAATTCTTAGAAGGAGTATTTGATCATTCGTGAGTTTCGAGTTCTGTGATTCGATCGCAGGTTTTTCTCGAGTGATGATATATTGATCGATTGCTATAGCTTCGAATATGCCGATAAAACATGATAGGAGAAAGCCGGTGGTAACCATTCCTTGGGCGAGTCGAATGCGGTATCGTGATGGAAGTATGGTATCGAACATAGGAGGAAAGATAGAATATAGAAATATTTTTTGTTACCTGATATGTATATCTATGCCCATACTGATGATCCTGCATTTCTCTAATACGGTTCTACTTGAGAACTTCTTTGTTTTCGCTATACTCCCAAGTATATCGTTTTTCTCACTTTTACAAGTTTCGTGTCCCATACGTCTGATATCATCTCATTTGATCTTTTCCCTGCACCGCGTCACGATCTGGATGTGACTGGATTTTTTCCATTCTCACCCGTACATGCTATTGATGCTAGAAAAAAATATATTGATACCCTTGGTTCTGGAGAAGGGAAGACCTATGATTTCTCACTCTCGAATACACTCTCTCTGACACGATTTCGTACCATCGAAACACTCGATCTCGCGAGACCTGAGTTTTTTGCGCCTTCATTTCTGAGGACCTATATCCTCGATATCAAACCTCGACTTCAGACCATCGATCTGTGTGCACCACTTGAACCTCCGTATGGAGCCCTCGATATTCGCACACTGAGTCCCATATTTTCTCCCGTGAAGTATGCGGATATCTTTGCTCGCAAGCTTCCTATGCTTTTTCATATGAAACGAATCCAAAAGCAAATGGGAAAAAAAATCTCGAGACATCGTAGATCGATCATTTATTCCTTGGCAACCATACTATTCGCAGCATTTCCAATTCTTTTTTATACGAAATTTCTCGTCGAGACTTCGTATGCGAATCTACTTTCTCTGGGGAAAACGAGTTCCCTGAATGAGGCGATTGAAAAAATCGATACGGCACGTTCTGGATTCGAGCGAGCACACATTCTTTTTTTCCCATTTTCATGGATTCCGAATGATACGATCCGACTCGCGGATATCGCGATCGATGGTGGACTCTCGCTCACACGAGGTATTACGAATATTACGAGTATATTGGAGCCAAGTAATGCTATAGATAGCTATACTGGAACGGTAGAAAGTGGGTCAGAAAATTCGCTGAATTATCGTGGCATGGCTCGTGATTTTATCGTGGGAGAATCTATTGGTATCGATAGTCCGACCGATTGGCTCGAGAAAAATTCGGATCGGATTACTCTCCTGTCTCAGCAACTGCGATCAGCAGGAGCTATCTATATACGAGCGGAAACCCTCGAAAATCCACGTTCGAATGATATCGTTCATATCGGGAAAACCCTCGAGAAACTCTCGAAATATTTGGATTTTTATGAGCAAAATGAGTCCTCTATCCTCACGATGCTCGGTCACGATGAGCCCGAACGCTATCTTATCTTGAATCAGAATCGGGATGAACTCCGAGCTAATGGTGGATTTCCGGGAAGTGTTATTACCTTTACTTTCTATAAGGGAAATATTCTCGACTACCGCAGTGATGATGTGTACTACTATGACTGGAATCTCTATCCCTATAAGGAAGTTCCCCCACCAGGACTCGCGCTTCTCTCGAATAATTATGGACTTCGAGACGTGAACTACTATCCTGACTTCCGTGAAACTCTCGAAAAGGCAAATGGCTTTATCGAACGATCGGGCGATGCGACCATCACGACAGGAATAGCGATTCATCAGGGAATTGTCGAAAATATCCTCGAAAAAATTGGTCCCGTCACTCTCTCGTGAATTACCACCCCCTTTACCTCTGAGAATTTCTCAGTACTCATGTCGACTCTTGTCGAAGCTCGTCACGGTCAGGAAGTCACAGCGAAGGATAGTCTATTTCGATTTATTCGTGCGTTTGCCCAACGGATCCATGAGACTCGCTCGTATGATACGGTACTCGATGTACTCGAACGATCAGTACAAGATGGGGAAATCGTATTTGCTTCTCGCAATGATTCCATTGACTCATTTCTCGCTCAATATCGGAAAGGTAATCCATGGGAAGATACTGAAGCACTCCAGAAGAATTGGATATATCCGGTCATCACATCGGTTTCTGGAAATAAGAGCGATCGATTTATTACTCGAAAATATACAGCTGATACTACCGTACTTCCGAAGTGCACCTATGAGAACAAAGTGACACTATCTCACAAGCATGCCTACACCACTCGTGATGAATCTATGGTTCAAGGTTATCTCGATCTTATCGGCATAACCGATAAAACGGCTCGCGAGAAAATGACTTTTATCCAAGGAAAAGGGAAAAATCGTGCCTTTATACGACTCTTCGTTCCCCCAGGATCAGTACTTACTGGATCAACGGTGGGAGTCGAGTCAATCACGACCGATACTGCGACTGAGTTCTCGTTTTTTCTCGATACGGATGTGGGTACAGAATCTTCGAAAACACTGCGTTATCTAACTCGAATCCCAGAATGCAATACTGCATCGAGTGGAGTAGTGTGGTATCGTCAACCAGGTATTCGAGATATTCTTTTTCGTAGTAAATAATCTCTCTCTATTGTCCGTGCGTATTTCTATTTTTTCATATTTTCGATTTTTTCTAACCGCTTTATTTATCCTGATCGGATTTTCTATGTTGGTGTGGGACGTATTTTTTTCTCTCGATATTCCTGATCAGGAGAGGACACTCTGGATCGTTGATGTATCATCGAGTATGGGAATAGAGGATATTAGTACGAATAATCCGAATGTTATGATGAGTCGGTTGGATCTTGCGAAATCAATCATGAGTGCTTCATTCTCGGGTGAAACGGCGATTATGACCTATGCACGTCATGCGAACATGATTCTTCCGTTTACACATGATATCGAACAGGCAAGGCTATATACCGCCTGAATTCAAGGGGTGCAAGCGTACGGGTGAAGTAGTATGGCAAGTGCGTTCGATCTCATCGGAATCCTCTATGGGAAGAGCACAACGCCACTTCATATTATCCTCATTTCTGACGGATGACATACTTCAGAATCCCTCGAGATGCGCTATCTTCCATCGTTTTCTCGATTGAGTGTGATCGGAATTGGTTCGAAAGAAGGTGGCATGATTCCCCTCGGATATAATGCCCTGGGGGAACGTCGGTATAAGATGTATCAGTGAGAGTATATTCGTGTGCCGCTCGATCAGAAATACCTCGAATCGATCGCAGAGAGATATGGCGCCCCACTCGAGATAGTACATACACAATCTGAATGAGTGAAGGCTATGGAACGTACATTACCGATCCAAAATACACAAACAAAAAAGCAATATCCCTCACTTCTTCTTGTTTTAGCAAGTCTTTCGATTATGATGGGGTACATGATTTCCTCCTACAAGTATGTCCTATTGGTTTCGAAATAGTATTATCACAGGTACGACATTCTTGATTTCTTTTTGTATCTTTTCCGAAATGACACTCCTCGTAAGTGTTCTCTTCTCGAGTGGGAATGAACGATATATTCCCCTCTTTTCGAAACGATATACCCAGGAGATTCTCTATAATGAAACGATAGAAGCGATACGACATGATGATTTTTCCTTGGCACATGCGAATATTGCAAAGCTGATCCAACAACCCGTTCCATCACATATTTCCGATATTCAGGAGTTGTATGGAGATATTCTTGTTCGAGAAAATGGTTCCACGGGGGATATTCTTCGACTCTATGAATGAGCTCAGAAAGACAAACCCCATGATCGATTATCAAAAAAAATACACATACTCAGGTCATCCCTATCTGATGAGAAAACAGGGGGTGCATCCCATTCATGATTGACCCTGAGCGCATGAATCCAATTTGCTTCTGGGGAAGATGCTCAGATCGAACAAGTCCGTCAGAATATAGTGCAAGATACTATGAAACAATATCACTACCTCGATCGATCTGGAGTCACTCCAGAAGATCGAAAGCAATTTTTACGCGATACGATCGAGTTTACCGATACAGATACGGAGTCTATTGACTGGTAAAAACATGATAAAAAAAATGCTCATCACATCCGTGCAACTCTATCAACGCTACCTTTCGCCCGATCATTCTCTCTGGGCGCGAGCCTTGGATCGTCCACCATATTGCAAGCATATTCCGAGCTGTAGCGACTATATGATCGAAGCTCTCGAGAAAAAATGAGCGATCGTCGGATTCGGAAAGGGAATGGGGCGAATTATGCGGTGTAATCCCTGGTCGAAATGGGGGTACGACCCGCTTGATAAAGTGGACTCATACATTGCTGATTGAGAGCATAACTAGTTGAATCATACAATAAATCATCAAGCATTCTATTTAGAGCATCTAATTTATTTCCAGTAAACATTATTTCTTCAAATATTAACTGAATCTTTCTTACTGTATCAAATAGTGTGGACTCTATGGA
>CAZDFE010000026.1:0-9487 GCA_964504755.1 uncultured Candidatus Peribacteria bacterium | reverse complement strand
ACCCTTATAGGGTCTCTCTGTAAAAACCCCACGTTATACGTGGGGATATTTATTTGTACCACATCCTGTGGATTCTTGAATGGATCCTTATTGCTGAGAAGTGAATAAGGAGCACCTTTTCTTTCAAAGATTCTTCTAATCTTTAAATGCCCGTATAAATTAATTGCTGTTTTAAAGCTTCGATTCAGTGAATTGAGTCAGTCAGGAGTTCGTATATCCACACCCAAATCAGTGTTTATAAAGTTAATTATATCCTCATCAGTTGCATCTTTTGGTATTGACGTTAAATCAAATTTTGTTAATCTCAGTTCGCCTTTTTCAACTCGAATAGAGTCTCATGTCTCATCCTTTAAAGTGTAATCACCTCATTTTCCGAGTCAAAGTAGGTGTAGCGCTAAATCAGTTCCTATGTTAGGTCATCCTTGATTTATTCAATTTGCCATAATTATGTATCTTATTTATTGAAAATGAAAAGTGGGGCAAGCCCTCGCGGAACTCTGTAGTTTCCAGAACATTCCTTTCGAACTGCACGATGATACGGAGGTGGTGGATTTTTCCCAGTATGACGCGATTATCCCGTCACCAGGTATCCCTGGTACCCATCCGATCTATCAGACAGGAAAGGTTATTTCGGAGCTAGATTTTGCCTATCAGTTCGTGCCAGCATGATTTCAGATTATCGCTGTGACAGGAACGGATGGAAAGTCTACGACGAGCTGGATCATGTATACTATACTCGAAAAAGAGTTTTTTGGCAAAAAAAGTGTGTACCTTTCTGGGAATTTTGATATTCCTTTTTCGGCAACGGTTCAAGATATTCTCGAGAAAAAAGAAAAACGCGGAGTGATCGTGATCGAAGTTTCGAGTTTTATGAGTCATGCGATCGGAAAATCCTCACTGACTCCAGTATTTTCACCAGACTATACGATTTTTACGAACTTTGAGTCTGATCATCAAAACTGGCATATCGATCTCCAGGAATATCTCGATGCGAAGATGAATCTTGTGCTTCATACGAAAAAACGCTCTATTCTCAATGTTCAGATACAAAATCGGTCTCATGACTTTGGACTTGCGCTTCTGGTGCCAGCAAATGTTCGATGGTTTCAGGATATGTCTGATCCATCTTTTCGAGACCGAACGAATGGGGAAGATATTTTTATCTCGGGTCGTCGAAAGTATCGGCTTTCAGAAACGCATTTTATCGGCCGACATAACGCGATGAATATCCTCGCCTGCGCTATAGTCGCGAATGAGATGCGGATATGCTCTAAGAGGGTAAAAACCTATCTTTCGGAGATTGGCGGACTGCCACATCGGATCGAATTCGTCATGCAGAAAAAATGAATTACCTATATCGATGATTCGAAATCTACAAGTTGTCAGAGTCTCATGGCGGCACTGAGTGGTTTTCATCTTCCGAAAACGATTCTCATTGCGGGTGGTTCTGATAAATGAGATCCATTTCTGCATCTGGAGGATTCACTTTCTGGATTGAAGTTCGCGGTACTCATCGGGGCAACTCGAGAAATACTCGCGAAAAAATGTGAACTGGCAGGAGTTGATTTTGTCTTTGCAGATACCATGCCTCAGGCTGTGAAAATTGCCTCAGAACAAGCCATACTATGAGATACGGTTCTCCTCTCACCGGGATGTGCTTCTTTCGGATTATTTCGGGACTATCTCGATCGGGCTGAACAATTCCGTGAAGCTATAAAAAAACTCCCCGAGTAAATTCGGGGAGTTTTTGTTATTTCTTTTGAGTACTTCCTGTTTTTGTGGTACTTCCTGTTTGGATTAGGACAGTTCCTGTGCTTGATGGTTGCATCTGAGTGAGAGAATCTTTTGTTTGAGGAGCGGGGGTATCATTGATCTCAAAGAGAGCAAACCAGCTCTGCCCAACGTACTGACTCATGATTTTTACGAGTTTTGTACTATCATTCGCAGCACCTTGCTCGATGATTGCAGACTTTATCGTCTCGATCATTGGCGGAAGGTTTTTTTCACCGGAATTAATTACGTCAATAATATGTTGATGACAATTTGCGAGTTTTTTTCCACGAGAGATAACACCGCCATTGGTTGGATATGATTCGTAGTTGGTACCAGCGAGATTAATAAATTCTTCAGGAGTTTTTATTTTTCCTTGTTTATATTCATTCAGAGCAAGTTCGAGACAGAAATTATCAGTATCAATGAGTGTAAGATCCTGAGCTCGCATGGTCAGGAGAAGTTTCTCAAATCGATCGGTAAGATCGTGTCTTGGATCACGATCAATGGTGGCTGCATTGAGATCGACGAGGAGATATTTGAGTCCTATTTTTCTCATGCGATCAACCGTAGCTTCAGGAGACGGATCATAGAAATAGCTCTTAAATGATAAGACAAGACTGTCTTCAAAATATCGACCTCGGTTATTCTCAATGAGATAGGTCATAAAGGTACCAATTCGATAAATATTTCCAGTATTCACGAATTCTTTCGGAGGATAGAGTATGGTATTATAAATGTGTTCCCCCAACTTCTTTGCGTCTGCCTGTAGGGTAGGGTCAGATTTTTGGAGTCGTAGCTTCAGGATAAGTCCATGTAAGTCCGTAAGACTAAGACTCTCGTTGCCTTTTTCGAATAATTTCTTGAGTTGTGGTGATACGACCAAGTTTTCGAGATTTTCGAATGCATCAGAATTTTTTAGATTGAGCGTAGCAATTGGAGTAATGTAGTCCGATCGATATGCAAAGATTGATTCCTCCTGCGAAAGAATATGAAATTTATATTCATTGTAGTATGCATTTTTCAGGTTATTCCAACCATGTGGAAATGCGGATCGGATGAAATATGTTCCAATAAAGAGAAGAAAAAATATTGCCAGAATGAGTTTTGTTCCGAGTATACTATTTTCCTCTTTGGATTCAGTATCATCATAGGAATTAAATGTATCAATGGAAAGTCCTATGAGTACGAGAAAGCAGAAATATACCACGATCCCATACCATACAATCCCAAAGGCACTAATCATAAAGAGGAATCCGTAAATTCAAAGAAATGCTATGAATTCTTGAATTTTTTTATTGGTATCATTTTTTTCGAGTAAGAAATGTACGATCCCTACAAATAGGATATTCATAAGGATCATAAAGAGGTATCCATTCGGAAGCTCAAAAAATGAGTGTTCAAAAAGTGTACCGATAGATTGACTTGTTCCACGTATAAAGTAGTAACAGAACATCGCAACCGTAATAATTCCAATAAGACTAGGAAAAATATGTTTCTTTCCTCGAATAAAAAGGAGTGTTACCGGGAGGAATGCGAGAAATATGAACGTAATGTCAGTAAATTCCCCACTTTGATTTTTTTGGAAGGTAAGATTTGCGGGGAGTTTTAGGTAATTATTCAGTCATTTCTCATAACCAAAATATCGTCATAAATCTTCATTCATGGATTGTCCGCTTGAGCTAATCGAAGATTCTGTCATTTGTTTCATGATCTGTGCAATTTTCTCTGGAGAGTGGATTTGACTAAAATCTGGATTATAGGTTCCGCCACTTCCATTTAATAATACCATTCCTACCGTGTGTGTTTCGGTATAGTTTTTTATAATCCATGGACTCAGTCCTATTGCTACTCCCAGTCCAAAAATAAGACTTACAATAATCCATTCTTGCAATTTTTTTATGCCGTTTGATCGTATGGCAATAATAATTGAAAGTATACCAATAACACTGAGTATACCTACCACCATCGAGATTAATTTTGGGTCATCTTTTGGCATCCAGACATTAAGATTCGTCCAAAGATTGAGTTTCGTAAATAGGGCAAGAAAGAGGGTAAAAAATCCAATATATCCCCAAATTGAAAGGCTTCTGTAGGCAATTATCCCCAGTATTCCAAGAATGAGAAGGAGACTGGTAATCTTTACGGAAAAACAAAATCATACCAATGCTCCAGCAAGTAGTACTATGAGATTCGTGTCTTTCGTCATTTTTCCTGACTTCCAAAATCCATACAATAGTGAAAAACTACTAATACTAAAAAAAAGAAGTGCTGGATCGAGTTTCATATCTTTTGCCTGCTGAAAGATATTCATCGGCATGGCATAGAATACCGCAGCAAAAAGAACGGGAAGAGAAAGAATGTATTTTTTATGTTTCTCTTCGAGTAGGTAGGATAGGGTTGTGATAAAAGCAATAACTACCAGTATTCCGCCGAGTTGATTGATATAGAAGGCTTGAGCGGCAGTATAAGAAAAGAAAAATCCTGTTCCCGTAATGAGTTGCCATGAATAGAAACCAGCCCCTCGTAAGAGTTCACTGGATGTGGCCATGAGTTTTGGAAAATTCATGTATACCCCAAGATCATCCCAACCGATCGGCATAGGTCGAAGTGCATTAATCAGGGAAATCGAAATAAGGAAGAAAATAAAAAACATTCCAAATTCTATCGAAAGGAGTCTGAGATTAATTGCTTGATCGGTCGTTCCAGAAAGATTATGATTCGGGATTTCAATATTTCGATGTAAGAGATCATTCCAGCTTTCGCGGTGTCCGGGTATTCCGATGATAGCCATGAGACCGAGTATTCCAATGAGTCCAGAAAGGTTGTACCAACCCATGCTTCCTACAAGGATCAAAAGGCTCGTAAAAATAAGGAATCATAGCGTGACCTCTGCACCAAAACGGATCCGCAAATCATATGACTTCCAGTTTCAGATACTCATAGAAAAAAGAGTATATCCAATGCCTCTCGTGATGAGTACGAGTAATAATGGATAGATCAGAAGCTGAATAATATGAAAGAAAAGAACGAGTCATGATGGCCGTATTCCATTCATAAAGGGGCTTCCGATAACTTCGGGAAAACCTGCATAAAATCCACAAAGAACCAAAAGATGAACGAAGAATATGGCTCATATACGAAGCGCATTCAGACGAAGTGTCTTGATATCGAACATGACCGTGCTGACCTTGTAGACCCCGTAGAGTATGAGTATAGTTACGAGGTATCATCCATATCCAGATGCACTCTCTATATGAGAAACGCTGCTATATGAGGTCGAATAATAGGTAGATATAACGGTCATAGCCCATATGATGAGTCCTATTCCACCAAAAATAAGTTGGTAAAGCATTGAAAGGGGGTGTAAGAAATAAAATTTGTTTTATGGATTTATTGATACGTTCCAGCCCGGATCGATCGCACGATATGAAGGAACTCTTTTATTTTTTTTCGATTTACCAACAGGAATATAGTCATGCAGAGTAAAAACGCAAATAATATACGGAGAACTTCATTCCCTCAAAATTGGAAAAATATGATTCGTTCCATCAAGGGGATGCTCTGAAAGTATAGTAGAGCGGTTAATGAGGCAAAAATAGCATTGTGAAGTATCATTTTTTTTTCGATAATTCCTGAGTATTCCCGAATGGAGCGATAGCTCAAATACCACATAGGAACCCAGGTGAGTCATACGGCGATCGATGCCGCAGTAGAGGCATTGGGGAAAGGAATATATTGATATTTATATCAGAGAATACAAATCAGGGAAATGAGGATATTATATAGGAGGGCCATGCTCATAATATAGAGTCGTTTCCGGTTATTTTCTGTTACCGCAAGTATAGGAAAGTTTAAAAGGTTTATAATATTAAAAATAATAAATGGGCTAAAAAAAATCAGAGCTACCCCTGCTTCATGATAGCTATCTCCAAATAGTAGAGTGGCGATTTGTACACCAATCATGAGAAATCCTGCACCAAACCAAATAGCAAGACTGCTAAAATAGGAGGTGAACGTGCCATGAAGGAGTCTTATTTTTTCTATATTTAATCTTCCAGAGAGTTCAGATACTACCGGTAAGAGAAAGGCTACCAGTGGGGTAAGAAAAAGAAACGGAATACTAATTAAAGATAAATATATAGAATATATTCCCGTATCACGTACGCCTATAAAATAGGTAAGAAATTGCATATCGATCTGATGGAGGACAATGCCTACATTGGCAGTAAAGAGTGTTCCAAGAGAGTAGGTAAGAAATTGTTTTCAGAGACCTTTTTCAGGTAATATGACGATCCCACGAAAGTAATGATAGTATTTTTTTAGAGTTATTCCGATAGCAAAAATCATTCCGACATATACGCCAATAATCCACATCCAGGTGTAGTGATAAATATTCCCTTCATTACTAAAAAATAGTATCAATATACCACTCATTGTGGTAATGAGTCGAAGGAATTCTATTATTTTTAGCGCTTTGATGTCCTGTATAGCATTCAGAAAGGTTGTATTTACCTGAAGGAGATGAATCCCTATAAAATAGAGAGAAAGTATCCTGAGGATTCAGCCAGCAATTTCGTTTTTAAAGTAGTGGATCGCCAGCCAGTCGGATAAAAAGAAGAGTCAAATACTTACGATCGTGCTCGTGAAGAGCTGTACTCCCATGGTAATGGCGAGCAAAAATTTGGTTCTTCTATAGTCTTCTTTAACGATATATTTTGGTAGAAAATAATTGAGGCTCTCGGTCAGTCAGAAATCAGTATAGCTACCGAGGAGAGTCAAAAGTCCAATGCCACCGTAAATCATCCCAATCTCTTCAGGACTCAGATCGTGTGTTAGGGTAATACGAATAATGTATCCAAGTGGAGCAGAGAGAAAGGTGAATAAATATATCCACATACCTCGATTGATAAATTTCTTCGTTAGGGATTCGTGAGTGTTAAGCATAGCAATGAAGCGAGTATATTAGAGTTGATAGGATCGAATCGACGGATCATCATGAATCATTCCATCACGAAAAATGAGAACGCGCTTCTGGAGACGATTAACGAGTCGATCATCATGGGTTGCAAGAATAATTGTTTTTCCTTGCTCCGAGAGATTCAGGAGTATTTGGATGATTTCTTCTGCATTTTGTGGATCAAGATTTCCTGTTGGTTCATCGCCGATAATAGTCTTCGGATTGTGGATGAGAGCACGTGCAATCGCCGTTCTCTGAAGTTCTCATCCCGAGAGGGATTCGATGAATTTCTCTTTTTTCGAAAGGAGTCCTACCTGGGAAAGGACTTCAGGAATACGACGTTCGATAGTTGCACTATCGTATCCGCATACTTCCATAGCGAATGCGACATTTTCGCGTACGGTTTTTTTCGGAAGGAGTTTAAAATCCTGAAATATAATACCGATATCCCTGCGGTACTGGAGCAATTTTTTCTGATTCAGAGAATAGATATCAATGGAATCATCATTGGTTATGGTGCCATTTTTTGGCGGAAGTACCCCAATGAGTGAACGAATAAAACTCGTCTTTCCACTCCCAGAAGTTCCGATCAGGAATACGAATTCCCCTGGATGGATCGAAAGGGTAATATCACGAAGAATCGTTCGTCCTTGGTACGCGAGATGTACATTTTCTAATTGCATAATACTCTAAGAATTATCGAGGAAGAATCGTGAGGGCGATATTCTTGGTAGTTTTCTGAAGATTACCATCCATGAGAATAATGCTAATGGTATGCTTTCCGACAGAGAGTCCTTCTGAACTCACAGGAACTACGAAGGTATCACCAGAGGTGGCATTGAGTATATTTTTTTCATCGAGTATGACACTAATTTCTCGATTATCCGTTCAAACAGTAATATTAAATCGAAGATTAAACTTATCTCCTGTATATAGATTTACCGATGCTGATGTGCTTCTCGGGTTAGTCAAAGAAATCACAGGTAAGGATCCTGTAGTGACGCTATTCTGGGTGCTTCCGATTTTCAGGGTTTTACTTTCGGTATAACGAAATCAATATGCATCCACAAGTTCGATCTGAAAGGTGTGGTCTCCATTCTTGAGATCGAGACTTACTCGTTGTGAACCATTGAGCTTTCCTTCTGATCCAAAATCAAAACTTGATTTTACTTGAGAGTCCTGAGAGATTTTTCCTCGTACAATGGGATGGTCACCCATCCAGGAGTATTCGATAATTTTCTTTCCAGCATTCGAAAGATCACTATTGACTCAAACAGTTTGTAGAGAAATCAGTACATTACCAACCCCAGGTCGTTCACATGGAGCATCTGATTTTTCGAGTTTTCCACTTCCCACGATCATTCCGGCAGCCTGGAAAAATCAGGCGGTCCACGCGGGATCATACCCATCAATAATTGGTTTTGCACTTGGAATATATACTGTTCCTATAGATTCTGGAGGTGTATTTTCAGAGACGGGACCATTACAGAGTGTGTCGATTTTTTCTTCTTTCATTCCTTCATCATAGGCATCGAGTTTGACTGCCATGATAGTAGTTAGTTGTTGTTCCTTCGGAGTATCTTTGGTACTAAGTTTCCCACTTACTTTCGCGATCGTATATGTATACACTCCTTCTGGTTTCTGGAATTCTTCCTTCGGAAGATCTTTATGAGCAAATTCCATAAATCCTTTCCAAATTGGGGCGGCACAGTTGAGCCCATCACACCTTCCTCCTGTTTCTTTTCCGTCAACATTCCCAGCCCAAACAACGGTAGTGATCTGAGGCGAGTATCCTGCCGTCCAAAGGTCGCGCGGAAGAATCTTCTTCACTCCTCATTTGCTTACATCCTTGTTTGATGTTCCTGTTTTTGCAGCGACGGTACGACCAGAAATATTGAGTGCATTCCTCCAGAAGCTATCCTCAGGGCGTGCGCTGGCATCGGAGAGTATCTTTGTGATGATATAGCTTGCTGCTGGTGAGAATATTGATTTTTCCTCTGGGGATTTCGCGTGCTCTTCGAGGATGCTTCCATCACCATCTTCTATACGTTCTATAGCATAGATATCGCGGCGAACTCATGCATTCGCGAGGACACTATATCCTTGCAAGAGATCGATAGGTCGAACTTCGGCTGTACCGATAGCTAGTGGAGCGCCATACCCAGCATTTTCCTTGAGTGTCTGAAGTCCAATCGATCGTCCGAATTGTACGAGTGATTCCTCTCCTCATGCAAGAAAAAACATTTTTGCCGCGGGAATATTTCGTGAATAGGCAAGAGCATTCTTCGTCATCATGATTCCCTTAAATTCCCGATCGTAATTATCAGGATTCCATCCGCCGAACTTGGTCTGTACATCAGCAATGGGACTCTCGGGACCAATCGGATTCTTCGAAATAGCAAGTGCATATACAAATGGCTTAAATGATGATCCTGGTTGTCTTTTTGCCAGAGTCATATTATTGCTGCCCCCATTTTTTTCATCGAAATAGTCAGGACCACCAACCATCGCGAGGAGTTTCCCAGTTTTGTTATCCATACTTACGAGGGCTGCACTGTTGGCACCGTATTGTTTTTTATTGATTTGAACTTGTTTTTTTACGAGTTCTTCCGCTTTATCCTGAAGTTTGGGATCGAGGGTGGTATAGATTTTGAGTCATTTCGAAATATCGATATCTTTTGCATACTTCGTTTCGAGATATTCTTTGATATACATGACAAAATAGGGATATTTTATCGCTTCAGTATATCGTCTGAA